>JBKQQQ010000859.1:0-33597 GCA_052144275.1 Streptosporangiaceae bacterium | reverse complement strand
CCTCGTGGGCCATCTCCACGTCGTCCTCGCGGACGTCCACGTACGGGTAGGTGTCGCTGCGGCTGATGGTGTCCACCAGCAGCGCGTCACACTTGACGTTGGACTTGGAGTGCTCGGCGCCTTCCTGCACATTGACCAGGCCCCGGTAGGACGTCCGCCCGCCGGCCCTGGCCACCGACTTGGAGACGATGGTGGAGGACGTATTCGGCGCGCAGTGCACCATCTTGGCGCCCGCGTCCTGGTGCTGGCCCTGGCCCGCGAACGCGACGGACAGCGTCTCGCCCCTGGCGTGCTCCCCCATCAGGTAAACCGCCGGGTACTTCATCGTCACCTTGGAGCCGATGTTGCCGTCGATCCACTCCATCGTGGCGCCCTGCTGGGCGATGGCGCGCTTGGTCACCAGGTTGTACACGTTGTTCGACCAGTTCTGGATCGTGGTGTACCGGCAGCGCGCGTCCTTCTTCACGATGATCTCGACCACCGCGGAGTGCAGCGAGTCGGACTTGTAGATGGGCGCGGTACAGCCTTCCACGTAATGGACGTAGGCGCCTTCGTCCACGATGATCAGGGTCCGCTCGAACTGGCCCATGTTCTCGGTGTTGATGCGGAAATAGGCCTGCAGCGGGATTTCCACTTTTACGTTCTTCGGCACGTAAATGAACGAGCCGCCGGACCACACCGCCGTGTTCAGCGCGGCGAACTTGTTGTCGCCCGGCGGAATCACGGTGCCGAAGTACTCCCGGAACAGATCCGGCTGCTCCCGCAGCGCAGTGTCCGTGTCCAGGAAAAGGACGCCCTTTTCCTCGAGGTCTTCCCTGATCTTGTGGTAGACGACCTCGGACTCATACTGGGCGGCAACGCCCGCGATGAGCCGCTGCTTTTCCGCTTCCGGGATGCCGAGCCTGTCGTAGGTGTTCTTGATGTCGGCCGGCAGCTCGTCCCAGCTCGCCGCCTGCTTCTCGGTGGAGCGGACGAAATACTTAATGTTGTCGAAGTCAATGCCGGACAAGTCGGCACCCCAGTTGGGCATCGGCTTGCGGCCGAAGTACTTCAGGCCCTTGAGCCGCATGTCGAGCATCCACTCCGGCTCGTTCTTCCGCGCCGAAATGTCGCGGACCACCTCTTCGGACAGGCCGCGGCGCGCGGACGCACCCGCCACGTCGGAGTCGGCCCAGCCGAATTTATACGTGCCCAGCCCTTCGAGCTGGTCTTGCGTGGTGGTCGTCATATCAAGAGCCCTCCGGACTCTATGCTGATTTCAGTGGTTACGGGTTCTATAACAGTCCCCGTCGTGCCTGGCGTCCCCGCCGGCACCGGCTTCCCGACGCAGGTGACGTGCGTGGTGCAGATGCCGTCGCCGTGCGCGATCGTAGCGAGCCGCTGCACCGGCGTGCCGAGCAGCCTGCCGAACGCCTCGGTTTCCGCCTCGCACAACTGCGGGAACTCGGCCGCCACGTGCGCGACCGGGCAGTGGTGCTGGCAGAGCTGCTCGCCGCCTTCGGCCTGGACCCATCCACCGATCGCGGGCGCCGGGCCCGCGGAGGCGGCGTAGCCGTCGGCGGACAGCGCCTCGGCCAGCGCCTGGACCCGGCTGGCCAGGTCGCCCCTGGCCACCGCAGGCGCGTACCTGCGCTCCAAGTCGGACACCTGCCTGCGGGCGAACTCGGCGATCGCCTCAGGGCCCGCCGTCTCGGCCAGGAAGCGCAGCGCGTTGGCGGCCAGGTCGTCGTAGGCGTGCTCGAACGCGCTGCGGCCCGCGTCGGTGATGACGAAGACCTTGGCCGGGCGGCCGCGGCCCCGGTTCCCGTAAGTCCTCGCCGTCCTGGTCTCGATGAGGCCCTCGGCCAGCAGGTTGTCAAGATGGCGCCGGATGGCGGCAGGCGTAAGCCCGAGCCGGCCGCCAAGCGTCGCGGCGGTGGACGGCCCGAGCTCGAGGATCAGCCGCGCGACCTGGCCCCGCGTGGGCCCCTCGGCTGCTCCAACGTTTTTCACAACATCATTGTGCCGTAAATAGCTTGCCTGATGCAAAACTTTTTTACAACATCGTCGTGACTTAAATCACGCTCGACTGGTCCCCCAGGCGCACCTGCCTCCCCAGGCGCACCTGGTCTCCGAGGCCAGGCGAGGCCAGGCTGGTCCCCGAGGCCCAGTACCTGCTCGGCGTTACCGCCGGCGATCTTGGCCTTGTCTGCCGGGGCGAGCGGCAATGCGTCGAGCATGGCCCGGCCCGCCGCGTTGTCGCCGAACGGGTAGTCGACACTGAACATCACCCGGTCCACCCCGAGCACCTGCACGGTGCACAGCACCGGCGGCAGGCTGAACAGCCCGCTGGTGGTGACCCAGATGTTCCGCAGGAAATACCCGGACGGGGCCAGGGCCAGCTTGTCCTGGGGCAGCATGGCGTCGATCCTGGCCAGCATGAACGGCAGCATCTCGCCGCAGTGCCCCACGATCAGGCGGAGCCCGGGATGACGGTCGAATACCCCGGTGGCGACCATCCGCAGCACGTGCAGGCCGGCTTCGGCGTGCCAGCCCCAGGCGCCGGTGGCCAGCCTGCCCGCCACGGCCGGCGGCAGCCCGTGGTAGAGCGCCTCGCGCAAGGCCGCCGACGGCGGCGCGGGGTGCAGGTACAGCGGTACGTCGAGTTGCTCGAAACGCTCGAGCAGCGGCGCAAAGCTGGCGTCGTCCAGGAAGATGCCGTTGGAGCCGAGGGTGCTGTTGACCAGGGCGCCGATCAGGCCGAGATCGCGTACGGCCCGCTGGAGCTCGTCGGCCGCGGCCCGCGGATCGGCGGTGGGCAGCGTGGCGAAGCCGGCGAACCGCTGCGGATGCGCGCGCACGGCCGCGGCCAGCCGGTCGTTGGCCTCACGGGCCCGGGTGATGCCTTCGGCCCCGGCGAGCCCCTGCGCGGCCGGTGCCACATGCGAGATGACCTGAAGGTCGATGCCGTTGGCGTCCATGTCGGCCAGTCGCGCCTGGCCGAGATCGCGCAGCTGGTCATCGACCCGCTGGCCCCACATGGCGAGCGGTCCGGTCCCGGGAGGCGCCGCGAGTTCGGGCGTCCAGAAGTGCTCTTCCAGCGCAATCGTTCTCACCCCAGCCATTGTGCCAGCCGGCCTGACTGGTACCCGTTCCTCGCCCTTAGACGGCGATGCCGACCGTGATCCCATCGATGCCACTGGGCTGCTGGGCCGGGCCGCGGACCACGGCGTCGGCCCGGGCCGCGATGCGGAGCGGTTCGGCGATCTGGTCGAGCAGCGCCTGGGCCCGGGCGTCGTGCGCCTGCACGATCAGCTGGCTGAGCCGGGCCGAGTTGCCGAGCCGCTGGCCGCTGCGCAGCACCCGGGTGGCGTCCAGGATCACCGCGAGCTGGTCGACCGCCTCGACCGCGGCACGGTCCCCGCGCCAGCGCTCGTCCGCCACGGGCCAGTCAGTCAGGTGCAGCGACACCTCGTCTTCGTGCGCGCGGTAGAACTGCTGGTACATGTGTTCGGTCACGAACGGCGCGAAGGGTGCGAACAGCCCGAGCAGCACCCGGAACGACTCCCACAGGGTCCACCGCGCGCTGTGACCGTCCCGGCCCTCGCCGAGGCCGTCCGAGGCCGTGAGCCGGTCCTTGATCATCTCGAGGTAGCGGTCGCAGTAGACGGACCAGAACATCCGCGAGGCGGCCTGGTGGGCCTGCATGTAATCGTGTGCCTCGAACGCCGCCGTGGTCTCGGTCACCGCGTCGGCCAGGTGCGAGAGCAGCCACCGATCCACGATGTCCCGCTCCTGCGGCGCCGGGGCGGGCCCCGAGTGATCCCCGAGGTTCAGGGACAGGAACCGGCCGACGTTCCACAGCTTGACCGCGAACTTACGGCCCGTCCTGATGTCCTTCTCGTTATACCGCAGGTCGGTGCCGATGCGGCCCTTGGTGGCCCACAGTCGCAGCGCGTCCGCGCCGTACTTGGCCATCACGTCGTCCGGCACGTACCGGTTGTAGCCGTCCGCCCCCGTCGACTTATCGAGATCGCGCTTGGACAGCTTCTTGCCCTGCTCGCTCAGCCCCCAGCCGGAGATCAGCGCGGTGCGCCACGGCACCCGGCCGAAGTGCAGCTCGGACTGCACCACCGAGTAGAACAGCCAGGTCCTGATGATCTCGAACGCCTGCACGCGCATGGACATCGGCGTCAGCGCCGGATCGCTCCCCCCGATCGCCCAGCCGTCGTTGATCTGCGGCGTCAGCGATGACGTCATCCAGGTGTCCATCACGTCCGGGTCCGGTTCCAGCGCCGAACCACAGGACGGGCACGCGGCCACCGGCGGCTTGTCCGCCAGCGGGTCTACCGGCAGGTCCTCCAGCCGGGCTAGCACCGGCGCCGCGCAGGCAGTGCAGAACCAGACCGGGAACGGCACGCCGTAACGCCGCTGCCTGGTGATGTTCCAGTCCCACTTGAGCCCGTCGATCCAGTCCTCGAGCCGACGCCGCATGAACGACGGGATCCACTCGAGCTCGGCCGCGCGCGCCCGGAACCGGTCCGCGTGCTCCCGCACCGCGATGAACCACTGCGGCCTGATCTGGAACTCGACCGGGGTCTGGCACCGCTCGTGCACCCCGACGACCTGCCGCACCGGCACGCTGTCCGCCAGCAGCCCGGCCTCGGCGAGCGCCTTCACCATGGCCGAACGCGCCTGCGTCAGCGGCAGGCCGGCGAACTCCCCGGCCAGCGGCCCGAGCCGCCCGTCCGGCTCGACGACCAGGCGCAGCGCGAGCCCGTCTCGGCGCCACTTCAGCACATCCTCGCTGTCACCGAACGTGCACACCATCATCAGCCCGGTCCCGTACTCGGGGTCCACCGACTCGTCGGTCAGCACCGGCACCTCGTAGCCGAACAGCGGCACGATGGCTCGCTCGATCCCGGAGTAGCGGGCGTCGGCGGGGTGGTGGTACAGCGCCACGCAGGCCGGCAGCAGCTCCGGCCGGGTGGTGGCGATCAGCAGCTCGTCCGAGAACCTGATCGTGTGCAGCCTGCTGGTCCGCTCCAGGTCCTCCACGTCCGCCTGGGCCAGCGAGGTGCGGTCTTCCGGGCACCACAGGATGGGATCCTCGGCCCGCCGCAGGTAGCCCGCCTGGTGCAGCCTGATGAAGCTGGTCTGGGCGGTCCGCTGGCAGCGGGCGTCGATGGTCGAATAGCGCAGCGCCCAGTCGAGCGACAGACCGAGCCGCCGCCACAGGTCCTCGTACCGTTCGGCCGTGCGCCGGGTCTCGGCCAGGCACAGCGCGACGAAGTCGGCCCGCGGCATGTCCGCGGCCCGGACCCCGTAGGCCTGCTCCACGTACCGCTCGGTCGGCAGCCCGTTGTCGTCGAACCCGATCGGGTAGAACACCCGCTCGCCGCGCATCCGCCGGAAGCGGACGATGAAATCTGGCTGGGAATAGCTCATCGCGTGACCCACGTGCAGGTGCGCCGCCGATACGTAGGGCGGCGGCGTGTCCACGCTGAACACGGGCCCCTGCCCGCCGGAGTCGTAGGCGTAGATGTCGTGTGACTCCCACAACTCCCGGGCGGCGGCCTCGACTGCCCGGTGGTCGTACTCGCCGAGTTCCATACGAAGGGAAGGTATCCGCTCCGCCAGCTGCTGCTTAAATTCTTTTTGCCGAACGTGCCCTGGTTCCCGCCCACCCAGCTCCCAACCGCCTCGCAGCCTGCCGCATCCTTACTGATAGCGCCACCGACAGCGCGTGGCGCCGCACGCTAGCCGTCCCTGTCTAGGGCATCATTGCTAGGTGCTGAGGGAAAGAACCCGGTAGAAACCGGCCAGAAGGAAACCAAACCGCCCATGCCCGCGCCGCGACCTGAGATCCCCGACCTGCTCGAGGTGGCCGTCCCGCCCGGCGGGAAGGTGATCACCGTCAGCGATCTGCACCTGCCGCCCGTCCGCACCGACGTGTCCGGGCGGTCCTGCGCCACGCTGGCGCGGCACCTGGCCGAGGAGCCCGGCGCGCTCACGGTCGTGCTGGCTGGCGACGTGGTCGAACTGCTCGGTTTCCCCGAGGCGACGGCCACGGACATCATGCGCGCGCACGAGGACCTGTGCGCTGCGCTCCTGGCGGTAACCGCGCGCGGCGGGCAGGTCATCTACGCGATCGGCAACCACGACGGCGACCTGGCCTGGGACGTCAAGACCGCGGACGCGGTGCGGGAGATGACCGGGGCCAGGCTGTGCCTGTCCGCGGACCTGATCCTGGACGACGGCCGCAAGGTCCGGGTGGAGCACGGTCACCAGCTTGACCCGTACAACTGCTTTCACGACGCGCGCAACGCGCTGGACACCCCGATCGGCCATCATGTCGTCCGGGAGGTCATCCCCCGGATCGAATGGCTGGGCCGCGGCTGGGTCGACGGCGCGCACGAGATGGCGGACCCGACCGACTTCCCTTCGTTCATCGCTTCCCGGCTGGTCTATCGCAAGCTCGGCCGCAGGCTGTGGTGGCTGATCGCGATCCCGCTGGCCATCCTGGTCCTGGTCCGGATACCCGAGTTCACCTCGTTCCGGTCGCGTTACCCGGACACGGACGTGTGGGTGCACCGGGGCGAGATGCTGGGTTACGGCGCGATCGCCGACCTCGTCGTGCTCGCCGCCGTGATCGTCATCCTGGCCCGGCGAGCCTGGCTGTCGATTAGCGCGCTGGCCCTTGACGAACGGGGCTACGGGCAGAACCACGCCGCCCGCCAGCGGGCCGCCGACCTGGTCGCGGATGGCTACTACGGGTTCATCTCGGGCCATACGCACCATCCGGAGCTGGCCGCCACCGCGGCCGGCTTCTACGCCAACTCCGGGTCGTGCACCTCGGTCGTGGAGGGGATCGGCGGGCGGTTCGGCCTGCCCCCGTCGTACGTGCGGAACCAGCAGATCTGCTGGGTGGAGCTCACCGCGGGGAAGGCTGAGCTGGTATCGGCCCGGGTCGAGCTGCCGGGCGCGACGAAGATGGAGCGGTTCGTCGCCCGGGGCCGCAACCCGCATTCCGACAGCCCGGTTCGGGTAGCCTCCTGGCCGGACGGCCCCGACTGGCCGCCCGCGGAGTCCAAGGACGACCGCAAGAAACCCGTCCAGCGTGACCAGCCGCAGGCGCCCCGCGGTCTGCGGGGACCTGGGGGTCTCTACGGGCCCCGCGATCCCCAGGGTCCTTCCGCGGCTTAGCTCAGCCCGGTCCGCGCGGTGGGGATACGCGCTTAGCCGCGTTCGGCGGCCCTGGCTTCCTGGACGGTGAGTTCCGCGGCGGGGTCGGCTTCCAGGCGCTCGTCGGGGATCGGCTCGCCGCTGCGGACGGACCGGCCGTAGGTGCCGTCGTCGAGCCGTTGCAGGGCCCGCTCGATGGCGTCCAGCCGGCTGCGCAGGCTTTCCGCGATGGCGTCATCCATGCCCTCGGCGGTGAGCGGCTGCGCGGCGTCGGCGATGTCTCCCGCCTCGCTGTCCACCTCCGCCACGCGGTCTTGGCGGCCCGCTGTCTCGGCGTCCTTCAGCAGGCCCTGTACCTCGTCGCGCTCGGCGATGAGCAGGCTGCGTGCGCGGTCCTGGTCCATCGGGCCGTCCTCCCTAGTGGGACGCCTGGGCGTCCATGTGATCGTGTTCGTGACTGTCGGGCGAGCCGCCCATCATGCGCAGCATAGCGAGCCCGCCGGTGCGGAAGAATCGCGTGATCAGGGCGGCGGCGAGGACCAGGAAGGCGATGTTCAGCCAGGTGGTGTAGTTCCAGGACACGCCCTGGTCGGGGATCTTCGCCTGGGCCGGGCTCGGGATCAGGCCGAGACCACCGAAGACCAACTCGACGACGTATCCCGCCGCGGCCATCGTCAGGTAGAAGGTGCCGAGCAGGAACAGGGCCATCGGCGGTCCGTAGTACTTCCGGTAGATGTTCAGGATCGGCGCGATGATCAGGTCGGCGAAGATGAAGGCCACCACGCCGCCGAAGCTGATGCCGCCCTTCCACAGCACGGCCGCCAGCGGCACGTTCCCGATCGAGCAGACGAACGAGATGATGGCCACAACGGGCCCGATGAGCGGTCCCCAGACCTTCGCGGCCAGCGGATGGCCGGTGATGAAGAACGACTGCCAGAACCGGTCGGGAACCCAGGCCGCGATCGCCCCGGCGACGAATAGGCCGATGACCAGGTCACGAATGATCGCGGCCCACTCCATCACGAACACGTGCGAGACGGAGGTATAGCCCTCACGGGAGAACAGCCGGCCCGCGAAGGAGCCCGGCCGCTGCACGGACATGTCCATGGCGGCGTGGCCCTCCATCGAGCCCGCGATCCCGCGGTCGGCCTGCGCCCGCGCCTCGCGCAGGAGGCGTTCCCGCAGGAACAGCCGGAACAGCACCGCGAGCAGGACGATCATCACCGGGCCGCCGACGAACTCGGCCAGGGTGAACTGCCAGCCCATCAGCAGCGCCAGGATCACCCCGAGCTCGATCACCAGGTTCGTGGAGGCGATCTCGAACGCCATCGCCGCCGTGAAGCTGGCTCCCTTGCGGAACAGCGACCGGGCCAGCGCGACCGCGGCGTACGAGCACGACGATGACGCCGCCCCGAAACCCGTGGCCAGCCCCAGCGTCCGCGGCCGGTCGTCGCCGAGAAGCCGCACGATGGTGGATTTCCTGACGACGGCCTGGATGACCGCCGACAGCCCGAACCCGAGGATCAGCGCCCAGGTGATCGCCCAGGTCATCGACCCGGTGATGGACAGCGCATGCACGATGGCGTGCACAGCCTCACCTCCCTAGGCCCCCGAGCGCGCATGTTACTGCTGGCTCCTCGAGCATGCAGCCCCGAGGCCGCCGCGGCCTGCCCACGTGCTCGTCTCCTACACCGTGCTCGAGCAGGAAGCGGGCGCCAAGGTGACCGGTGTCGCACGGGGCGGATTCTGATCCCCGTAGACTCGCGTCCGTGAGCACGGTCCCGCAGATGCCCGCCGTCGAGATCGGCGGCTTGGTCAAGCGGTACGGCCAGACGGCGGCGGTGGACGGGCTGACGCTGAGCGCGGCACGCGGCGCGGTCACCGGCATTTTGGGGCCGAACGGCGCCGGCAAGACCACGACCATCGAGATCTGCGAGGGGTACCGGCGCCCCGACCAGGGCACGGTGCGCGTCCTCGGCCTGGACCCGGTGCGCGACGCCAAGGCGCTGCGGCCACGGGTCGGGGTGATGCTCCAGTCGGGCGGCATTCCCCCGTCGGTGCCCGCGGCGGACTACCTGAACCTGCTGAGCCGGTTCCATGTCCGCCCCGTCGAGGTCCCGGCGCTGCTCGACCTCGTCGGCCTGACCACGGTGGCGCGAACCCCGTACAAGCGGCTGTCCGGCGGGCAGCAGCAGCGGCTGTCGCTCGCCGCAGCCGTCATCGGCCGTCCGGAGCTCGTGTTCCTCGACGAACCCACGGCTGGCATGGACCCGCAGGCCAGGCACGCGACCTGGGAGCTGGTCGGGGAGCTGCGCGAGGCCGGGGTGAGCATCATCTTGACCACGCACTTCATGGAGGAAGCCGAACGGCTCTGCGATCACGTGGCTATCATCGATCACGGCCAGCTGGTGGCCGCGGGCACGCCCGGCCAGCTCACCGGCACGGTGGGCCAGCTCAGGTTCCGCGCGGAAGCCGACCTGGACATCGACAGCCTGCTCGCCGCGCTTCCGCCGGCCAGCCTGGCGAAGGAGTCGCCGGCCGGGCACTACGTGATCGAGGTACCCGGCGCCGTGGATCCCCTGCTGCTGGCCGCGGTGACCGCGTGGTGCGCGGAACGCGGCGTGCTGGCTAACAGCCTGCGGATCGAGAGCCGCTCGCTGGAGGACGTGTTCCTTGAGCTGACCGGAAAGGAACTCCGCCCTTGACGTCGGCCCAGAAGGTGAGCGCGGCGGCGATGTTCGCGCCCGCGCCGGGAGCGGCGCCGCTGCGCCGTATGATCGCCGCGCAGGCCAGGCTGGAGACCCGGACGCTGCTACGCAACGGCGAGCAGCTGCTGCTCACCCTGATCATCCCGTTGCTGCTGCTGGCCGCGTTCGGCCTTGAGCCGCTGGTGAACTTCGGCACCGGCATGAGCCGGATCGACTTCCTGACCCCGGGGATCGTGGCGCTGGCGGTGATGTCGACCGCGTTCACCAGCCAGGCCATCGCCACCGGCTTCGAGCGGCGGTACGGCGTGCTCAAGCGGCTTGGCGCCACTCCCCTGTCGCGTACCGGGCTGATCGCGGCCAAGACCGCCACCGTGATCGCGGTGGAACTGCTGCAAGGCGCGCTGATCCTGATCGTCGCCCTGGCCATCGGCTGGCGGCCGGACGCTCGCCTAACCGCCTTCGTGGTGGTGCCGCTGCTCATCTTGCTCGGCACCGCGGCCTTCAGCGGCCTGGCCTTGCTGATGGCGGGCACGCTGCGCGCCGAAGCCACGCTGGCCGGGGCCAACCTGGTCTACATCGTGCTGCTCGGCGTGGGCGGTGTGGTCTTCCCGCTGACCAAGTTCCCGGCGGACGCGCGGCCCGTCCTCGAGCTGCTGCCGACGGGCGCCTTGTCTACCGGCCTGCGCAGCGTGCTGCAGCAGGGCGTCGCCTTCCCGGCCGGGAACACGGTCACGCTGGTGGTCTGGGCCGCCGCGGCGATCACCCTCGCGGCGCGGACGTTCAGGTGGGACTGAGGGATACCGTCCGGAGCGACTCAGGGCAGGACCGGTCCCGGATAACCCAGTGCCGGATTACCCAGGGCCGGATTACCCAGGCCCGGATATTCCATTTCCGGAAAATCCAGTCCGGGATAAACCGCACCAGGATTACCCGGTCGCGGATGGTGCTGCCGGCCGCCATGATCCTGACCGGGATCGTGTCGGTGCAGTTCGGGGCGGGTCTGGCGGACCGGCTGTTCGCGCAGATTCCGCCGGCGGCGGTGACCGGGCTGCGGCTGTGGACGTCCGCTGTGGCCATGGTGGCGCTGTCCGGGCGTGGTTTCGCCCGGTCGGTGCGTGACCTGAGGAAGCGACGAGCCTTCGCCGACGCGGCCATCGCCGGATCGTTCGGCATCTCTCTCGGGGTTATGAACTTCTCGATTTACCAGTCCTTCGCCCGGATCCCGCTCGGGGTCGCGGTCACCATCGAGTTCCTCGGCCCGCTCGCCGTGGCGGTAGCGGGGTCGCGGCACCTGGCGGACCTGGGCTGGGTCGTGCTCGCGGCGGCCGGGGTAGTGCTGCTGACCCAGGGCGGGCACGGGCACCTCAACCTGGCCGGAGTGCTCTTCGCGGCCCTGGCCGCGGCCTGCTGGGCCGCCTACATCGTGCTCAGCTCGGCGACCGGACGCCGGTTCCCTGGCTCAGCCGGCCTGGCCATCGCCATGGTGGTCTCGGCGGTCATCGTCACGCCGCCCGCCGTGGTGGCCGGGGGCGGTGCCATGTTCCGGCCCGCCGTGCTCGCCACCGGCGCCGCGATCGGGGTGCTTTCCTCGGTCATCCCCTACCGGCTGGAGCTCGAGTCGCTGCGGCGGATGCCAATGCGACTGTTCGGGGTGTGGATGAGCCTGGAGCCCGCGGTGGCGGCGCTGATCGGGCTGGTCCTGCTCGGCCAGCACCTGAGCGTGCTGGAGTGGCTGGCGATCTGCTGCGTGATGGTTGCCTGCGCAGGAGCCGCGCAAGGCGCTCTAACATAAGGGCGTGCCCGCCGATCTGAAGTCCCGTCTGGCGACCTGGACCAGGCCCGTGCTGTCGCCGACGCCGACCTCAATGCGACGCCTCGCGCTGGCCAGCGTCGTCGCCGACACCGTGATCATGTCGACCGGCGCCGCAGTGCGGCTCAGCGCGTCCGGGCTCGGCTGCCCGGACTGGCCGCAGTGCAGCACGGCGGACATCGTGGCCAGTAAGAACGCCGGGCAGACGCTGCTCAACACCTGGATCGAGTTCAGTAACCGGCTGCTGAACTTCCCGCTGGTCATCATCGCGGGCCTGATCTTCATCGCGGCCTGGCGCTTCCGTCCGGACGGGAAGCGGCGGCGCGACCTGGTGTGGCTGGGGGCGGCCCAGCCGCTCGGCGTGGTGGCGCAGGCGGTGATCGGCGGGATCGTCGTGCTGACCAAGCTCAACCCGGCCGCGGTCTCGGTGCATTTCCTGGTCTCGGCCTCGATCGTGGCCGCCGCCGTCGCCCTGCAGAATGCTGTCCGGGGGGACGCCCCCCCCAGACCCCCCCGCTTCTTCTTCTGGGGGGACCCATCCCCCCAGCCCCCCCTTGGGAGGGACCAATCCCCCCAGCCCCCCCTCGGGGCCGGCCAGCCGGCCCAACCCACGGTGCGCCGTGACCTGCAGCTGATCTCCGCGGCCCTGGTCGCGGTCACCTGCGTGATGCTGGCGGTCGGCACGGTGGTCACCGGGACCGGCCCGCTGGCCGGCCACGCGGACACGCCCAGATACAAACTGCCGCTCGAGGGGGTCACCCAGCTGCACGCCGACATCGGCTGGCTGATGGCCGGCCTGGCGGTCGCGCTGGTACTCGGGCTGCGGCTGTCCGGCGCGCCGCCGCGGGCGGTCCGGGCCGGCTGGATCATGCTCGCGGCGCTGGGCTCGCAGGGCGTGATCGGTTATGTCCAGTACTTCACTCACCTGCCTGCCGGCCTGGTGTGGGTCCATGTGACGGGTTCCGTGCTGGTCTGGATCGCCGTGCTGCGGCTGTTCTTCGCGGTGCGCGAGCGAAGCCCGCGGCCGGCCGCGCCACCTGAGCCGGTGGTGACCGCACCCTATAGACAGCCGGAGATCCTGGACCGATAGGCTCAGCAGCGTGAGCACTCAGGCCAATCTTGACTGGACGGCGACCGACAAGCGCGCCGTCGATCTCATCCGGGTCCTCGCGATGGATTCGGTGCAAAAGGCAGGCTCAGGACACCCGGGCACGGCGATGAGCCTCGCGCCGGCGGCCTACTTGCTCTTCCAGCGGCTACTCAGACATGATCCGGCCGATCCTAACTGGCCGGGCCGCGATCGCTTCGTGCTGTCCTGCGGGCATTCCAGCCTCACTTTGTACATCCAGCTGTACCTGTCCGGCTACGGCCTGACCCTGGATGACCTGAAGGCCCTGCGCACCTGGGGGAGCATCACGCCTGGGCACCCGGAGCACGGGCTCACCCCAGGCGTGGAGACCACTACCGGCCCGCTCGGCCAGGGCATGGGAAACGCGGTCGGCATGGCGATGGCAGCCCGGCGCGAGCGCGGCCTGCTCGACCCGGACGCCGAGCCTGGCCAGAGCCCGTTCGACCACCACATCTACTGTTTCGTGTCCGACGGCGACATCGAAGAGGGCATCAGCCATGAGGTGTCCTCGCTGGCCGGCCATCACGAGCTGGGCAACCTCATCGTCCTGTACGACGACAACCGGATCTCCATCGAGGACAACACCAAGATCGCCAAGTCCGAGGACGTCTGTGCGCGCTACGAGGCCTACGGCTGGCATGTGCAGAAGGTGAACTGGCGGACGCCTGACGGCTATCACGAGGACGTGCCGGCGCTGTACCAGGCGTTCCTGAGCGCCAAGGAGCACACCGAAGCGCCCTCCTTCATCGCGCTGAGCACGATCATCGGCTGGCCCGCCCCGAACAAGCAGGACACCGGCGCGGCGCACGGGTCCGCGCTCGGTGTCCCTGAGGTGCAGGCGACCAAGAAGATCCTGCACTTCGACCCCGAGGTCGACTTCCCGGTCGAGGACGAGGCGCTGAACCACGCGCGCCAGGTCGCGGAGCGCGGTAAGGAGCTGCACGCGCACTGGGAGGGGCCGTTCGCCGCCTGGGCGAGCGCCAACCCGGAACGCAAGGCGCTGCTCGACCGGATGGCCGTTCACCGTCTGCCGGACGGATGGACCGAGAAGCTTCCCTCGTTCCCCGCCGACGCCAAGGGCATGGCTACCCGCAAGGCGTCGGGCGCGATCCTCACCGCGCTCGCCCCGGTGCTGCCCGAATTGTGGGGGGGCTCGGCCGACCTGGCCGAGAGCAACCTCACCGCGATGGAGGGTGAGCCTTCGTTCATCCCCGAGGACCACCAGACCGCCATGTGGCCGGGCAACCCGTACGGACGCACGATGCACTTCGGCATCCGCGAGCATGGCATGGGCGCCATCTTGAACGGGATCGCGCTCAGCCGCGGCACCCGCCCTTACGGCGGCACGTTCCTCGTGTTCAGCGACTACATGCGGCCCTCCGTCCGGCTGGCGGCGCTGATGGAACTGCCGGTCACCTACGTGTGGACGCACGACTCCATCGGGCTAGGCGAGGACGGCCCTACCCATCAGCCGATCGAGCATGTGTGGGCGCTGCGCGCCATCCCGGGCCTGGAGGTGGTCAGGCCGGGGGACGCGAACGAGACCGTGATCGCCTGGCGGACCATCCTGGAGCGCGCCCGGCCCGCAGCTCTGTGCCTGACCAGGCAGAACCTGCCCGTGCTCGACCGGTCAGCCGGTAATGGGCAGGGCCTGGCGAGCGCCGAGGGCGTGGCCCGCGGCGGTTACGTACTCGCCGGGGGCTGCGACGTGATCCTGATCGCCACCGGCAGCGAGGTCTCGATCGCGCTCGAGGCCCGCGAGCAGCTGGCCGGCGACGGAGTCTCCGCCCGGGTGGTGTCGATGCCGTGCGTCGAGTGGTTCAACGACCAGGACGAGTCCTACCGGCGTGAGGTGCTGCCCGCCACGATCCGCGCCCGGGTATCAGTAGAGGCGGGCATTACCGCACCCTGGCGCTTGTTCACCGGAGATGCGGGCGCTTCAATTGGAATAGACCATTTCGGCGCGTCGGCAGATTACAAAAAGCTCTACCAGGAGTTCGGCATTACCGCGGAGCGGGTAGCCGCTGCCGTAGGCGACAGTCTGGCCCGGGTCAGGGACTAACCCGCCGCGGGACGCAGGGAAGGGAAAGCAAACCGTGTCAGTTGACGTTCTCGGACAGCTATCCGAGGCCGGAGTGTCGGTGTGGCTGGATGACATCAGCCGCGACCGGCTGCGCACCGGCAACCTGCAGATGCTGATCGACGATTACCACGTCGTCGGCGTGACCTCTAACCCGACGATCTTCGCGCACGCGCTGGCCGGCGGCAGCGCCTACGACGGTCAGCTCGCCGACCTGAAGACCCGCGGGGTTTCGGTGGACGAGGCGTCCCGCCTGATCACCACCTACGACGTTCGCTGGGCCTGCGATGTGCTGCGCCCGGCGTATGACGCAACGGCCGGCCAGGACGGCCGGGTGTCGATCGAGGTCGACCCGAGGGTAGCTAAGGACACGGCGAAGACCATCGCGGAAGCGCGGGCGCTGTGGTGGATGGTGGACCGGCCGAACCTGTTCATCAAGATTCCCGCCACCGTCGAAGGGCTTCCCGCGATCACTCAGGCCATCTCGGAGGGGATCAGCGTCAACGTCACGCTCATCTTCTCACTCGAGCGGCACGGCGAGGTCATCGACGCGTACATGGAGGGCCTGGAGAAGGCCGCCGCGGCCGGGCACGACATCTCCCAGATCCGCTCGGTGGCATCCTTCTTCGTCAGCCGGGTGGACACTGAGGTCGACGCCAGGCTGGACAAGCTGGGCACCCCCGAGGCCAAGGCGCAGCGCGGCAAGGCGGCCATCGCGAACGCGCGGCTCGCCTATGAGCTGTTCGAGAAGAAGTGCGCCGAGGACCGCTGGCTGGCCCTGGCCGCTCAGGGCGCGAATGTCCAGCGACCGCTGTGGGCCTCGACCTCCACCAAGGACCCGTCGTATCCCGACACCATGTACGTGGTCGAGCTGGTCGTCGCCGACACGGTGAACACCATGCCCGAGGCCACGATCAAGGCGACCGCGGACCATGGCGAGCTTCGCGGCGACACGGTGCACGGCACCTACGACGCGTCCCGGAAGGTCTTCGCGGACCTGGAGAAGCTCGGCATCGCCTACGACGACGTGGTGCAGGTCCTGGAGGAAGAGGGCGTCGCGAAGTTCGAGGCGTCGTGGAACGAACTACTCGACACGATCAGAATGAACACGGGGCTCTAAGTGACGGCAGACGAGGGCATGGCCCCGGCTAACCTCGGCGTCATCGCGGGGACCGACGAGGCTCCGGGACCGCGCAATCCGTTGCGCGACCCGCGGGACCGGCGCATCCCCCGGGTGGCCGGACCGTGTGTGCTCGTCATGTTCGGAGTCACCGGGGACCTGGCCCGCAAGAAGCTCATGCCGGCCATCTATGACCTGGCCAACCGCGGTCTGCTGCCGCCGGGCTTCTCGTTCGTCGGCTTCGCCAGGAGGGACTGGGAGAACGAGGATTTCGCCCAGCTCACCTACCAGGCGGTGAAGGAGTACGCCCGCACTCCCTTCCGCGACGCCGTGTGGCAGCAGCTCAGCGAAGGCGTCAGGTTCGTCTCCGGGTCGTTTGACGACGACGCGGCGTTCGACGGGCTGGCCGATACCGTCATGAAGCTGGACGCCGAGCGGGGCACCGGCGGGAACTACGCGTTCTACCTGTCGATCCCGCCGAACCAGTTTCCCACCGTGGTCCGGCAGCTTAAGCGCAGCGGTCTTTCCGATTCCGGAGGTAACGGCTGGCGGCGGGTGGTGATCGAGAAGCCGTTCGGTCATGACCTGGCCAGCGCGCGGGAGCTGAACGCGACGCTGGAAGGGGTCTTCCCGCCGGAAGCGGTGTTCCGCATCGATCACTACCTCGGCAAGGAGACGGTGCAGAACATCCTCGCGCTGCGCTTCGCCAACGAGATGTACGAGCCGATCTGGAACCGCGGCTACGTCGACCACGTCCAGATCACGATGGTCGAAGACATCGGCATCGGCGGCCGGGCCGGTTACTACGACGGCATCGGCGCGGCCCGTGACGTGATCCAGAACCACCTGCTGCAGTTGCTGGCGCTGACCGCCATGGAGGAGCCGGTCGCCTTCGACGCGGACTCACTGCGGATGGAGAAGGAGAAGGTGCTTTCCGCGGTCAGGCTGCCCGCCGATCTCGCGATGGGCACCGCGCGGGGCCAGTACGCGGCCGGCTGGCAGGGCGGCCGTCAGGTCCGCGGCTTCCTGGAGGAGGACGGCATACCGCCGGATTCCCGCACCGAGACGTACGCCGCGATAAAGCTCGGCGTCGACACCAGGCGCTGGGCCGGGGTGCCCTTCTACCTCCGGGCCGGCAAGCGGCTGCCGCGCCGCATGACGGAGATCGCGCTGATCTTCCAGCGCGCGCCGCACCTGCCGTTCTCCGCTACCGACACCGAGGAACTCGGCCAGAACGCGATCGTGATCAGGATCCAGCCGGACGAGGGCATCACGGTCAGGTTCGGTTCGAAGGTACCGGGCACGGCCATGGAAGTCCGCGATGTGAACATGGACTTCGCCTACGGCGAGTCCTTCACCGAATCGAGCCCGGAGGCCTACGAGCGGCTGCTGCTCGACGTCCTCATCGGCGACCCGCCGTTGTTCCCCCGGCAGGCCGAAGTCGAGCTCGGCTGGCGGATTCTCGACCCGATTGAAGAATTCTGGGCCTCTTACACCAAGCCGGACCAGTATCCGGCCGGTTCGGCGGGCCCCGCGTCCGCCGAAGCGCTGATGGCACGGGACGGACGCGCATGGCGGCGTTTGTAGGGCTGGCTGGGAGGCCGCGATGACCATCGACCTGACCGACACCACCACCAGCGCGATCCAGCAGGCGCTGACTGAGGCGCGCCGCCGGATGGGCGGGCCCGCCTCCGGCATGGTGCTGACGCTGATCATCGTCACCGACGAGGCCGCGCAGTACGACGCGGTCCGCGCGGCCAGCCAGGCGGGTCGTGAGCACCCGAGCCGGATAGTCGCCGTCATCTCCCGCAAGCCCAAGGCCGAGTCCCGGCTGGACGCCGAGATCCGGGTGGGCGAGACCGGTCCCGGCGAGATCATCCTGCTCCGCATGTACGGCCCGCTCGGCCAGCACGCCGACTCGGTGGTCGCGCCACTGCTCGTCCCGGACGTTCCCGTGGTCACCTGGTGGCCGGACGAGGCGCCCTCCTCCCCTCACGCGGATCCGCTCGGCTCGGTCGCCCAGCGCCGGGTGACGGACGCGGCGGCCAGCGAGACGCCCAAGGACTTGCTACTGACCCTGGCCAAGGCCTACCAGCCCGGCGACACCGACCTGAGCTGGACCCGGGCAACATCCTGGCGTTCCCTGCTCGCCGCCACCCTGGACCAGCCTTACCCCCAGCTGCTCAGTGGCGAGGTCCTGGCCGAGCCGGACAACCCGAGCGCGGACCTGATCGCGGCCTGGCTCGGACTGCGGCTTGGCATCGAGGTGCAGCGCGGCGAGTCCGGCGGTCCCGGGATCACCGAGGTTAGCTTCGACACGCCGGACGGCAAGGTCGCGCTGTCCCGGCCGGACGGCAGGAACGCCACCCTGTCCTGGCCCGGCCGGCCGGAGCGCCGGGTAGCGCTGCACCGGCGCGAGGCCCCCGACCTGATCGCCGAGGAGCTGCGCAGGCTCGAGCCCGACGAGGTCTACGCAGAAACGCTGCGCGCGCTGGCCGGAAGTGCGGGAGGCGCAGCTCAGTGAGCGTACCCGAGGTCATCGTACACCGGGACGCACAACTGCTGGCCGAAGCTATCGCCGCGCGCCTGGTCACCAGGCTGGTCGACTCGGTGGCCGCCCGCGGCACGGCGTCGGTGGTGCTGACCGGGGGTGGCATCGGCACCAAGGTCCTCGCCGAGCTCGCGGTCGCCCCCGCCAGGGACGCCATCGACTGGCCGCATCTGGACATCTGGTGGGGAGATGAGCGGTTTCTCCCGGTCGGCCACCCGGACAGGAACGAGACCGGCGCTCGCTCGGCCCTGCTCGATCACGTGGACGTCGACCCGGCCCGGGTGTACCCGATGCCGGGGCCAGACGGACCCGACGGCGACCCGGAGGCGGCCGCCGCCAGGTACGCGACGTGGCTGGCCGGCGCGACCAGCCCGGAAGATCACGGCCCGGTGCCCGCTTTCGACGTGCTGATGCTCGGCATTGGCCCCGAGGGGCACGTCGCCTCGCTGTTTCCCGGCATGCCCGCGCTCTACGACGAGCGGCCGGTGGTGGCCGTGCGAGGCTCGCCCAAGCCCCCGCCGATCCGGCTGACCCTGACCCTGCCGTCGATCAGGGCCGCCCGCGAGGTCTGGATCATCGCCTCGGGTCCCGACAAGGCCAACGCGATCGCGATGGCGCTGTCCGACGCCGGGCCGGTGCAGGTGCCCGCCGCCGGGGCCCGCGGCAGGCAGCGGACGCTATTCCTGCTCGACAGCGACGCCGCGGCCAAAGTGCCGCCGCAGATCGGCCGCCAGGGCGCCCACTGACTTGTCTCCCGGCACGAAGGCCATCCCGGCGGCCAGGCAGGCGACCGGCACGGCGGCGAGCACGTACCGGTAGCTGAACCCGGCGGTCATCGGCGGCAGCACGATCAGCAGCGCCCCGACCATCCAGGGCAGCAGGCCGACACCACCCCAGCGGCGCCAGCGGGCCAGCACTCCCGCGGCCCCGATGAGCACGATCAGGCCAAGCAGCGTGCCGCGCAGGTAGAAGTACCGCTGGTAGATCTGGAGCAGCCGCTGCCACGGCTGGACCGCGCTGGCGTTCCCGAGCCCGGGGCCGCCGAGGTCTTGCCGCGCCGCATACATCTGGAGCGCGGCGGGGTCGTCCGGATATTTCGTGGTCCACGCGGCATAGTGTGCGGCGTCTTCCGGGCCCGCCCACCAGGGAATGAGATTAGTGAGTTCCGCGCCTGACACGAAGCTGAAGGCCGGGCCGTTCCCGTAGTAGTCGTTCGGGTCGGGCTGCCGGCTCCAGCCGAAGGTGTGCAGCGTGTCATGGGCCACCACGCGCAGGTAGTCAAACGGCTGGGCGAGGATGGCAGCCTTCGCGAACTTCCCCGCCATGGTGTTGATAGACGGCGTGAACCGCAATGAGGTGTCGGACGACCTGGTCGCGTTGTAGAGCGGGGTGGTCGTGCTCTCATCGGGCCACAGTTCGTTGTCCGTCCATATGTAATCCCCCGACGGCGGACGCAGGTACGGCGGCGTCGGGTCGCAAAGGACCTGCAGGTCAGTGGGCGGTTGGATCTTCGCACATTCGGCGAAGGTGCTGACCCGGCCGTACAGGAACGTGCCCGAGGACCCGGTCAGCGCGTAGTTGCCGTACGTGCCGTGGAACCAGACCATATACGCCGCGATGGGCACGATGCCGGCGACGAGGACGGTGACCAGGCGCCGCCAGCCCACCCGCCTGACCAGCATCGCCACCAGGACCACCACAAGCAGCGGCTGGCCGACGGACCTCACCACGGTGGCGTAGCCGATGAGCAGCCCGGCGACGGCCATGGCCGGGACCGAGGGACGGTCGCTCCAGCAAAGGATCACCACGGCGACGGTACCGAGGAAAATGAACAGCGTGTCGGCGGTGACCATGTGCTCGAGATGCAGTTCATACGAGTCGAACAGGACAGGCAGCGTGGGCAGCGTCGCCCCCCACCAGGGCAGGCCGCGGTGACGCAGCAGGGCGTAGATGACGACGCCCATGCCGACCCCCATCGCCGCCTGCAGCACAGCCAGCGGATAGGCGCTATGCAGGGGCAGCAGCAGGTCGATGAAGAACGGGTAGCCGTTCGGCCGGACACGGTCCGGGATATGGGTCACGGCGTCATAGAGGTAGTTATATGAGTCGTTGAACCACAGGATCGGTGGATAGCCGAGGATCACGATAATGCGCACCACGACGGCGGCGGCGAGCACGATGGTGAACTGCCAGTGCGTCACCCCAGGGCGGGTGAGCCGCGCCAGCCGCGAATCCCGCTCCTCAGGCGGCTGCTGACCGGGAACAACCCGGTCGCTACCGGTGGTCGCGTTCGACAACGACCGCCTCCTGACTTCTGAGCCTGCCGGAAAACCTTCTGATCCTTTCGCTGATCCCGCAGGCCCCGGGTGATCAAGCATGCCTACGTGGGTTCGCCACGTCGGCCGACTCATAGTAGCCGCCTGCCCAGGCGGAGATATGTATTACCGGTTAATGACACTGGCTGGCGCGTCGGCCGCCACTGACGGTTATCAGCGTCCCCCGTAGCCTACCCGGCACGCCAGCAGGCAGATGAACACAACCGAGAGCGCCGCCGCGGTGTCCGGCGATCCGGCGGCCGCCGCGAACATGATCCAGACGAAGATGACCGGCAGCAGCCTGCCCAGCGGCCGGTCACGCCCGCCATGACGCGGCCGGGGCACCGAAGGCGCCATCTGCTGCGCAGCGGGCTGCAGGGCCAAGTTTCGCTGCGGCAGGTCAGCGCCGAGTACCGGTTCCACGGGAAGGTCCGCCGTCAACTCGCGCAAGTCGGCCCAGGTCTTCGAGGCGTACGCGGACGAGGTACGTTCGTCGAACTCCTCCAGCGTTATCCGGCCATCCGTGTAAGCATCCCGGAGGACGTCGACAACGCTCTCCCGCTCTTTGTCGGACGCGCGGATCGGTCGGTCGGTCATGGGCGCGGGCCCTCCTCGTGTTCCTCCGATCCTAACCCAGCACCCTCCGGAACCCTCCGGCCCTGCGGAGGGAAGGTCTCGGATGACGCGTGAGCGGTGAATTCCGGGTGCAAGGCAGTCCGGAACGGAATCGGACGTCTCACCCTGAGGCACCATCCAAAAGGTTACAAAAAGCGAGGGACTTTAGTCCTCGCACCCTCACGCATACGGCGTTACGCTGTTGGCGAAGTACTCATCTGGTCAATGTGTCGGATGTGACCAGAAGGAGGTTCTGGCACGAAGATTTTGGTGCGTAAGACAAGGTCTTCATGCCGGCCACGCAGTTAACGCCGGGCACCCCGCCCTCTCGACCGCCGCATGGTTTGCCGGGAGCCGGACGAGCCGTTCCTCACTAGGAGGGATCGATTTTGAGCGTCAGCGAAGACCGCACAGTCCAGCCCAGCCCCATCACTTCTGCCCCGCCATCGGGCATCGCCGACCCAGCTCCGCTGGGGCTCGCCGGCTTTGCCCTCACCACGTTCTTGCTGTCCGCCTCGAACGCCAACTGGATGAGCCATGCCACCGGCGCCGCATTCCTCGGCTATGCCTTCGCCTACGGCGGACTCGCCCAGCTGCTCGCCGGCATGTGGGAGTTCCGCAACAGGAACGTGTTCGGTGCCACCGCGTTCTCCACCTACGGCGGCTTCTGGATCGGCCTCGGCCTGTGGGTCGAGCTCGTCAAGATCCCCACGCTAACCGCCGTCAAGACCCCGGTGGCGGCTGCGGCCGCGGTCACTGCGCTCAACCACGACCTAGGCTGGATCCTGCTCGCGTTCGCCATCTTCAACACCTACATGCTGATTCTGAGCACCCAGGTGAGCATGGCCGTGTTCGCCGTCTTCCTCACCCTCGAGATCACCGAGATCATCCTGGCCATCGGATTCTTCAACGCTGGCTCAGCAGCCACCCCCACAGGAACGATCAAGATCGGCGGCTACGTCGGCCTGGTCACCGCGCTCGCCGCCTGGTACGCCTCGGCGGCCGGCGTCTCGAATGGCATCGCCGGGAAGCTCAGGTTTCCCGTGGGCAAGCCGCTGATCAGTTAAGCCCAGATCGCGTTAGCGCTGGGGACCGGGCCAGGGCCGGCCCGGTCCCCGGCGTTTTTCGTTCTCCGGGGTCATCAAGCCCGGCTGGCCTGAGCCAGATAGCTTTAACCAGACGCCGTCGTCGCGAAGGGAGGAGCAGCGGTGCATGGACATCAGGCAGATTGATCTTTCGACGCAGGTTGAGCGCGTCAAGCGCAAGACGCGACCGTGGAAGTCGATCATCGCGCTGCTGCTCGCGATCGCCGCCGCGGTCATCTCGCATCGGGCCAGCCACGGCCGGTCTACCTTCGTCCACCTGAGCGATCAGGCCAACCAGTTCGTCGGCTACGGCGCAGCCGTGCTGTTCCTCGTTTCCGGGTCCACGGCGACCTACGGCCTGGCCGGGAAGTCTAGGGAGCTGCTCGAGCCGAGGGCCGGCGCGGCGCATGCCGCCATCGTCCGGTACGCGATCTTGCTCGTCGGCGCGTTCACGACGCTGCTGATCACGCTCGTGCTGTTCGGCGTTCCCGTCAGCCAGCTCGTCCTCGGCGGGGCGCTCACCACCGTCTTCGTCAGCATCGCGGCACAACAGGCGCTCAGCAACGTGTTCGCCGGGCTGGTACTGGTTTTTGCCAGGCCGTTCAGGGTGGGTGACGCGATCCGGCTGCGGGCCGGGGCGCTTGGCGGCACGCTCGACGGCATCGTGACCGACATCGGGATCACCTACGTTCGCTTCAACGCCGACGGCAGCATGATGTCCGTCCCCAACTCCCAGGTGCTCAACGCGGTAGTCGGTCCCATCCCGCCTGAACCGGACGAGGAGAAGACTCCCGTCGTCGCGGACGGCAGGTCGGGTACGCCGGGCGGCCCGGAGCAGCCGCAGCCCCGGCCGGCCGGGCCTACGTAGGACAGGCAGAACGAAGGGCCGGCTGGCAAGCCAGCCGGCCCTTCGTCACGTTGACCGGTGCGGAGGTCGCCTCTCGGCGAAAGGCGCAACGCGGCTCCAGCCGAACGGTATTCCGCGAAGGCAGTAGGTGCGGCCCGGGGGACACAGCCGCACCGGCTGATACCTACTAACGCCCGCGGCGCCGCCTCTGTTCCCGGCGCGTGGGCGGATCTGTTTCGTAGGGGAACGACGAGATGGCCTGCTGGCTCGCGGTGACCTCCGGGTCCTGATTCGCCGCGTACTGCCCACGACCGCCGCGGTAGGAGGGATCCTGCCCGCCGTAGCCGAAGGTGCTGTACCCCTGGTCGGGGTTGGACTCGGCGTCGCCCTGGGCCTGCCCGTTATACCCGTACTCGCTGTACCCCTGATCCGGGTAAGCCGACGTGTCGGCCTCCTGGTAGCCCTGCTCCTGGTAGCGCTGGTCGCCATATCCCGGTCCTGGTCCGGGGTAACCCCCGGTGCCCTGCGACCCCTGGCTGCCCGAACCTGAATAACCGTATTCCTCGTACCTGTGCTCAGGGCGGCCGCCCTGTTCCTGGTAGGCCTGTTCCTGGTAGGCCTGTTCCTGGTAGGCCTGTTCCGGATAGGCCTGTTCCGGATAGGCCTGCTCCTGGTAGGCCTGTTCCTGGTAGCGCTGGTCCTGGTAGCGCTGGTCCTGGTAACGCGCCTCCGGATGGGCCTGGTCCTGATAGCGCCGCCCCTGGTAACTGTCCTCGGTGTAGCCCTGCTGGTCCTGGCCCTGGTAACCCGGCCCGGCATACTCGCGCTCGTCGTAGGACCTGTTGTCATAGCCCTGCCCGGAACTGTCATAGCCCTGGCCGGAATAGGAGCCTGCACCGTAGCCCTGGTAGGACCCGTTGTCATACTGCTGGCTGGGGTACGAGGAAGTGGCAGCGTAACCGCGGTCAGAGCCGGCCGACGCCGAGCCGGCGTACCTCTGGTCGGCATAACCCTGGTCCCTGTACCGCTGGTCAGCGTAGTCCTGCTGGCCGTACCCCTGCTGCTCGCTGTACCCCTGCTGCTCGTAGTACCCCTGCTGGGCGTAGCTCTGGTCCGCATAGCCGTATCCCGGCTCTGCGTAGCCCTGCTCGGCGTACCCGCGGTTGGCGTATTCCTGCTGCTGGTCGCCGTAACCGCGGTCGGCGTACCCGGGCTGGGCATAGCCGCGGTCGGCGTACTGGGCCTGCTCTGCGTACTGGACCTGCTCTGCGTACTGGGCCTGCTCGGCGTACTGGGCCTGCTCGGCGTACTGGCCGCCGTAGGAGCGGGCCACCTCGCCGTAGCCCTCGGCGGGGAGCATGCGCCGACCGGAGCGCTGTTCCGGGTAGCGCTGCTGCTCGGGGTAATACTGCTCGGAGTAGTCCTCGAGATAGTCCTGGGCACTCTGTGGTGCCTGGGATACCTGGGGTACCTGGGACGACGTCGGGCCGGGAGGCAGCGCTAGCGGAGCTGGCGGCAGCGCCCGGGGTACCTGGGGTACCTGGGATATTTGGGGTATCTGGGATATCTGGGGCGACGCCGGGCTGAACACCATCGTGCCGGCCGGGTCGTCGGGCCGCAGCGCACGGAAGTCCCCGGTCACCGGGCCGGCGAAGTCGGTCTCGCGGCCGCCGTAACCGCCGGGCAGTGCCGTCAGCCTCGGGTCGGTCGGCGCGCCGGGAAGCTGGCTTGCGTAAGCCCCGGGGCCGCGGGGATCAGGGGCCTGGACGCCGCGCTGCAGGGCGTCGATCAGCCTCGGCAGTTCCTCCATAGGCAGCCGGAACGTACCGGTGCAGGTGCCTCCCTGCCAGATGCTGAAGACGGAGACCCCGGTGTCGGCGTACCAGCTCAGGCGCATGCTGCGGGAGCTGCCGCGCACGTCGAAGAAGACCTCGCCGAGCCGGGGCAGCGGCGCTGCGTCCGACGCTGACATGGTGCCCATCGTGGCCGTGCTCCCTTCCCTTTGTCCAGTTCGTCACGAACACTCTCAAGCAGGCTAGCTGGGGGCCGGAATTCAGGTAGGGAATTTCGCCACCTCGCGTGCAAGACCGCTACCGTGGATGGCATCATTATCGACGGGCATGCAGCGGCCCGCGCGGTGGTTCTACAGGACGGGTGAACCGATGCGCTGGCGCCAGCCGTTCGGTATAGTAACCGTTTGCTTACGCGGTCGCCGTACCCGGGCACGGGAACACCACGTCGCGAAGACGCGTTGTATCTTGCAACGGAGGGTTCCGGACAGGACTGGTTGGCGTGTCACGAGCCTTACGAACTACTGTAACGCACCATTTGATGCATCTTGGTTGAGGTGATTGATCCATGTCTCAGGTACGTCGGCAGTCGGCTATGCTTCCCCGCCCGAATTGGGGGTGGCAAGATGCTGCCGCGTGCCGTGGCGAGGACCTGTTGCTCTTCTTCGGTCCGGACGGTGAGCGTCAGCCGGAGCGGGAGATCAGGGAGCGTAAGGCCAAGGGTGTCTGCGCTGCTTGCCCGGTGCGGCTTGAATGCCTGAACTACGCCGTGTCGCGGCCGGAGAAGTACGGCACGTGGGGTGGCCTGAACGAGGATGAGCGTTCGGCCGAGCGCCGCCGCCGCATGCGCCGCGCCAACGCTGCCTAGGTCGGGGTTCACGCCAGCAGCGCCAGCACGTCTGCGTCGGTGAGCTGGCCGAAGGACTTGTACCACTGTCCCACGGACCGGAACCCGCGGGGCGTTGCCAAGGTGACCACCTGGTCGGCCTCCGCGCGCATCTGTGCTGCGGCTGCCGGAGCCGCGACCGGGGCCGCCAGCACGAGGTAGGCCGCGTGCGCCGCACGCAGCGATCGCAGCGCGGCCCGTGCCGTCACGCCGGTCGCGAGGCCGTCATCCACCACGATCACGTGCCATCCGGCCACCGGCGGCAGCGGCCGGCCGCCCCGGTAGACCTGTACTTGCCTGGCCAGTTCGGCCTGCTGGGCGGCGACTACCGGGGCCAGGTCGGCCGGGGAAAGCGACAGCCGGCCGAGCAGGTCCGCGTCGTAGATGGCCGTTCCCAGACCCTCGGCGATGGCGCCCACGCCGAGTTCCGGCTGGCGCGGGTAGCCGATCTTGCGGGTCACGATGACGCTCAGCGGCACGCCCAGCACGATGGCGACTTGCTTCGCCACGGCCACTCCGCCTCTGGGCAGGGCAAGCACCACGGTTCGTTCGGCCCAATTGTCGCCGAACACGGTGCGATTGAGCCGTTCCGCGAGCAGGGTCCCGGCGGTCCGCCGGTCCGGGAAGGGGAGCACGTACTCGCCCTGGCTCATGTCCGGGATGTACCCGCGTAACGAGGCGCAATAGCCGAAGGCCAAGCAAGCAATGCCGCACAATGGAGACATGATCTGCGTCCCGTGCCGGCAGCGGCACCACGAGGAGTGCCCGGGCGGCACATGGTGCGATTGCCAGCACCAGCCGCCGACGGGGCACTATGACGCCGAGCCGCCGCTCAGCTGGCTCCGCCAGGGCTAAGCCCGGAACAACGTCCCGGAAACAATGTCCCCGACTAGCGGCCGGGAATAGAGGCCGGAGCGGGCATGTTGCGGTCGGTATGGCGCCGGATGTGACCCTTCGCACTGTCCACATTCCGGACGCTGCCTGGACAGTTCGGTCCGTTACATGTGATTCTGGCGTAATGAGCGTTACGGACCCTCTGCTCGTCGTGCGACGGCACGTCGATCTTCTGCGCGTCCGCAGTGCCATCTGTCTACTCGCCCGATAATCGCCGGCCCGGATTTTCTGACCCCGGGCGCGCGCGCGATCCCGGGCGCCATCCCGCTGGACCCTGCGGCTGAGCCGCGTCTATACGGGTGACCAGGGGAGCCCGGGTTCTCGCGCCACGCGCGTCCCCGAACCTGAAGGAACCCCTGACATGTCAGTCGCAACCGGGACCGCCAAGGCCAAGCGCAAACGCGGCGAGGGCCAGTGGGCGCTCGGCTACCGGGAGCCGCTCAACAAGAACGAGGAAAACAAGCGGAACGACGACGGGCTCCACGTTCGGCAGCGGATTATCGACGTCTACTCCAAGTACGGCTTCGATTCCATTGATCCCGCCGACCTGCGCGGCCGGTTCCGCTGGTACGGGCTGTACACCCAGCGCCGGCCCGGCATCGACGGCGGCAAGACCGCGGTACTCGAGCCGGAGGAGCTCGACGACCGCTACTTCATGCTCCGGATCCGCATCGACGGCGGTCAGCTGTCCAACGACCAGCTGCGGGTGATCGCCTACATCTCGCGCCGGTACGCGCGGGGCACCGCGGACGTGACCGACCGGCAGAACATCCAGCTGCACTGGGTGGAGATCGAGAACGTCCCCGACATCTGGGATGCGCTTGAGTCGGTGGGGCTGTCCACCACCGAGGCCTGCGGTGACACTCCGCGGGTGATCCTCGGCTGCCCGCTGGCCGGCATCGACGCGGACGAGATCATCGACGGCACGCCGCAGATCGCCGCTATCGGCGAGCGGTACATCGGTGACTCCGCCTTCTCCAACCTGCCGCGCAAGTTCAAGTCCTCGATCAGCGGCTGCGCGGCGCAGTGCGCCATCCACGAGATCAACGACGTCGCGTTCGTGGGCGTGGTGAACGAGAACGCCGAGCAAGGCTACGACCTGTGGGTCGGCGGCGGCCTGTCCACCAACCCGATGATCGGCAAGCGGCTCGGCACGTTCGTCCGGCCGGATCAGGTCGCCGAGGTCTGGGCGGGCGTGGCCGGGCTGTTCAGGGACTATGGCTACCGGCGCCTGCGGCACCGGGCGCGGATCAAGTTCCTGGTCGCGGACTGGGGCCCGGAGCGGTTCCGCGAAGTGCTGGAGAAGGAGTACCTCGGCTACGCACTGCCCGACGGCCCCGCGCCGACGGCACCGCCGCACGGGATCCGCGACCACGTAGGCGTTCATGCCCAGCGCGACGGGAACTACTACGTAGGCTTCGCGCCCACCGTGGGCCGGGTGTCAGCTGACCTGCTCGACGTCATCGCCGGGCTGGCCGCCAAGTACGGCAGTGGCCGGGTGCGCACCACCACCGAGCAGAAGATGGTCATCCTCGACGTGCCCCCGGAGCGCACCGGCGAGCTGGTCAAAGAACTCGACGCGGCCGGCCTGCCGGCCCGGCCTAGCGCGTTCCGCAGGCACACGATGGCCTGCACAGGCATCGAGTTCTGCAAGCTGGCGATCGTCGAGACCAAGGCCCGGGCGGCCGACCTGATCAGCGAGCTCGAGCGGCGCCTGCCCGATTTCGACGCACCGGTCACGATCAACGTGAACGGCTGCCCGAACTCCTGCGCCCGGATCCAGACGGCCGACATCGGCCTGAAGGGCTCGCTCGTCACCGGCCCGGACGGCCAGCAGGTCGAGGGCTTCCAGGTGCACCTCGGCGGCAGCCTGAACGGCGGCGACGGCACTGGCTCCGGGTTCGGCCGCAAGCTCCGCGGGCTCAAGACCACGGCCGAGGAGTTGCCGGACTATGTGGAGCGGGTGCTGCGCCGGTTCGACGCGGCCCGCGAGCCCGGCGAGAGCTTCGCCGCCTGGACGGCTCGGGCGAGCGAGGAGGAGCTGTCGTGAATACCAGGGCCGTTCCTTTCTACTGCCCGTACTGCGGCGAGGAGGACCTCGAACCCCAGGGTGCGGCCGACGGCGAATGGCACTGCCGCAGCTGCACCAGGACTTTCCAGCTACGCTTTGCCGGAATAGGAGTCACACTGTGAGTCCCGTCGTAGCGCGCGGCCTGGCGCAGATCAGCCTGGAGGACCCTGAGCACATGCGAACCCTCGCCGAGCAGGCCGCGGAGGACCTGGCCGACGCGTCGGCCGAAGAGGTGATTCGCTGGGCTGTGGACACGTTCGGTGACCGGATCTGCGTGACTTCCTCCATGACTGACGCCGTGATCATCCATCTCGCCTCGGCCGTCCATCCGGGCATCGACGTGCTCTTCCTCGACACGGGCTACCACTTCGCCGAGACCATCGGGACCAGGGACGCGGTCGAAGCCGTGTACCCGATCCGCCTGGTCAACGTCACCCCGTCACGCACGGTGGCCGAACAGGATGCCGAGCTCGGGCCGAGGCTGTTCGGGCGCAACCCCGACCTGTGCTGCTACCTGCGCAAGGTTGAGCCGCTCGAGCGGACGCTGACCAAGTACGACGCCTGGATCACCGGCGTGCGCCGGGACGAGACGAGCAACCGCCGCCAGTCCCAGGTCGTCGAGTGGGACGACCGCCGGGAGATGGTCAAGGTCAACCCGATCGTCAGCTGGACGCAGAAGCAGGTGGATGACTTCATCACCACCAACGGCGTGCTGGTGAACCCGCTGGTCTACGACGGGTACCCGTCGATCGGCTGCGCGACCTGCACGGCGCGCGTCGAGGCCGGCGCCGACCCGCGCAGCGGCCGGTGGGCGGGAACCGGCAAGACGGAGTGCGGCATCCATGCCTGAACCGTCCCAAAAACCCCAAGAAGTCCTCGTTGCCGTCGCGCACGGCAGCGCGGACCCGCGTGCCTCGGCCACCATCACGGCGCTGGTGGCGGTGGCCCGGGAGCGGTTGCCTGGGCTGGACCTGCGCACCGCCTTCCTGGGCCACGCCCCGCCGTCACTGCCGCAGGTCCTGAGCACGGTCGAGGCCGACCGCGAGGTGACCGTGCTGCCGCTGCTGCTGACCGCGGCCTACCACAGCAAGGCCGATATCCCCCGCATGCTGGCCAGGTTGCCGCGGCCGCAGGTCAGCTACGGCGCCACCCTCGGGCCGCATCCCCTGCTGTTGCGGGCCCTCGAGCGGCGGCTGGCCGAAGCGGACCCCAGCGCGCATGAGAACCCGGCCCGGACCGCGGTGGTGCTCGCGGCGGCCGGCTCGAGCGACCCGGAGGCAAACGCCACCATCGCGCGGCTGGCGGCGCAGTGGCAGGCCAGGACCGGGTGGTTCGCGGTCCAGCCGGCCTACGCCTCGGCCGCCGAGCCCTCCCCCGCCGCGGCAGTGGCCGACCTGCTGCTGGCCGGGGCGCCACGGGTGGTGGTCGCCACCTACCTGCTCGCCCCCGGCCTGTTCGCCGACCGGATCCGGCAGTCCACGCTCGCCGCCGGGGCGGCCGCAGTCTCCCCTGTGCTCGGCGCCTGCGCCGAGGTCGCAGACGTCTTGCTTGACCGATTCACCCAGACGGGATCACGCAGGTGCACAGCGGCGTAAATCGGGCGCGTAATTCTGGGTAAAACTCGGGATAACCCTCGAGAAACCCGAGGATCCGCGACCAGGAGGTCACGATCCGGTATCGTACGTCCCTCCGGGCTTACGCTTACCCGGTAGAGTCGGCCGCTGGCCGAACGCGACCGACTCGACTGGCCGCCAAAGGGGGCGATTGAGTATCTGGCCGGGAACACCATACCCGCTAGGTGCGACGTGGGACGGATGGGGCACGAATTTCGCCCTGTTCTCCGAGGTCGCGGAACGTGTAGAACTTTGCCTGTTCGACGCGGCCGACGGCGACGAGGGCAATCTCACTGAGACCCGGGTCGAGCTGACCGAGGTCGATGGCTTCGTCTGGCACGGTTATCTGCCCGGCATCGCGCCGGGACAGCGTTACGGTTACCGCGTGCACGGGCTGCACGATCCCCCGCGCGGGCTGCGCTGCGAAGGCTCCAAGCTCCTGCTCGATCCCTACGGCAAGGCGGTCGAGGGTGACGTCCGCTGGGACGAGTCGCTGTTCGACTACAAGTTCAGCAACCCCAGGAAGCGGAACACGCAGGACAGCGCGGCGCACATGCCCAAGAACGTGGTGATCAACCCGTTCTTCGACTGGGGCAATGACCGGGCCCCGGTGATCCCCTACCACGAGACGGTCATCTACGAGGCGCACGTACGCGGGCTGACCCTGTGCCACCCGGAGGTGCCGGCCGCACAGCGCGGCACCTACGCCGGGCTCGCCCACCCGGCGGTGATCGCGCATCTGCAGCGGCTCGGGGTCACGGCGGTCGAACTGATGCCGGTGCACCAGTTCGTCGCCGAGCAGTCCCTGGTCGCCCGCGGCCAGACCAACTACTGGGGCTACAACACGATCGGGTTCCTGGCCCCGCACAACCGGTACTCCTCCGCGGGGCAGCGCGGCGAGCAGGTCGGCGAGTTCAAGACGATGGTCAAGGCGCTGCACGAGGCGGGCATCGAGGTCATCCTGGACGTGGTGTACAACCACACCGCCGAGGGCGACCACATGGGGCCCACGCTGTCCTTCCGCGGCATCGACAACGCCGCCTACTACCGGCTCGCGGACTCCGAACCCTGGCGCTACCTGGACTACACCGGCTGCGGTAATAGCCTCAACGCCCGGCATCCGCATTCGCTCCAGCTGGTCATGGACTCGCTGCGGTACTGGGTCCTTGAGATGCACGTCGACGGGTTCCGGTTCGACCTAGCCGCCGCGCTGGCCAGGGAACTGCACGACGTGGACCGGCTGTCCACCTTCTTCGACCTGGTTCAGCAGGACCCGGTGGTATCCCAGGTGAAGCTGATCGCCGAGCCGTGGGACGTCGGCGAGGGCGGTTACCAGGTCGGCAACTTCCCGCCATTGTGGACCGAATGGAACGGGAAATACCGGGATACCGTGCGGGACTTCTGGCGCGGCCGCTCGTCGACCGTGCCGGAATTCGCGTACCGGCTCACCGGGTCGAGTGATCTGTACGCGACCAGCGGACGCCGCCCCGTCGCGTCGATCAACTTCGTCACCTGTCACGACGGATTCCCCCTGAACGACCTGGTCAGCTACAACCACAAGCACAACGAGGCGAACGGCGAGGGCAACCGGGACGGCACGGACGACAATCGCTCGTGGAACTGCGGCGTGGAAGGCCCGAGCGATGATCCCGCGGTCAACGAGCTGCGCGCCAGGCAGAAGCGGAACTTCCTGGTCACCTTGTTCCTGTCGCAGGGCGTCCCGATGCTGCTGGCCGGCGACGAGATGGGGCGCACCCAGGCCGGCAACAACAACGCCTACTGCCAGGACACCCAGCTGTCCTGGCTGGACTGGGGCCTGGCCGCCTCCGAGCAGGACCTGCTGCAGTTCACCGAGACACTGGCCAGCCTGCGCCGCGACCACCCGGTGTTCCGAAGACGCCGGTTCTTCCTCGGCCAGGGGCCGGGCAGCGAGAAGGGCGACATCGTCTGGCTCACCCCGGCCGGGGAGGTGATGACCGACGCGGACTGGGGTGCCGGCTACGCCAAGTCGCTCGCGGTGTTCCTCAACGGGGAGGCGATCAGCGAGCCTGACCCGCGCGGCGGGAAGATCACCGACGCCAAGTTCCTGCTGCTGTTCAACGCGCACAGCAACCCCATCACGTTCACCTTGCCCGAAGCCAGCTACGCGGCCGGCTGGGAGGTCGTCATCGACACCGACCCGAAAACGCTCGGCATTCCCGGGGCCATCCACCCGCCGAAGAAGGAGATCGAGGTCCGCGACCACGCCGTCGTCGTGCTACGGTCCACCGAGTGAGCCTGCGCCAGCTGCTTCCCTCGTGCCAGGACAACCCGGATCTGGCTGCACTGTACGCCTATCCGGACGGCCTATGGCTGCGCGCCAACATGGTGGCGAGCGCGGACGGGGCCGCGAACCTGGACGGCGCCTCGGCGGCCCTGTCCTCGGACACCGACCGGCGGCTGTTCGCGCTGCTGCGCGCGCTGTCCGACGTCATCATCGTCGGAGCCGCGACGGTGCGGACCGAACGGTACAAGCCGGCCAGGATCGGTACGCCCTGGCGTCACCTGCGGGACGGCCGGACGCCTACGCCGCCGATCGCGGTGGTCACCGCGCGCCTCGACCTGGACCCGGACAGCCCTCTTGTCACCGCGGCCCCGGCGGATGCCCGCACGATCGTCATCACCACCGCCCAGGCTCCCGCCGACCGCCGCGCCGAACTGGCCAGGCACGCGGACGTCATCGTCGCCGGCGAGGACACCGTCGACCTGACGGCCGCCGTCAGCGCGGTAGCCGCACGCGGCCACCGCCGTATGCTCGCCGAGGGAGGCCCGCACCTGCTCGCCCAGCTGGTCGAGGCGCGGCTGATGGACGAGCTGTGCCTGACCACCGGCCCGCTGATGGCGGGCCCCGGCGCAAGCCGGGTCGTGGCCGGCGCCCCG
>JBKQQQ010000858.1:0-15002 GCA_052144275.1 Streptosporangiaceae bacterium | reverse complement strand
GGGGTGGGGGCGCCGGTGAGCGGGTCGAGGCCGGAGGCCGCCTTGGGGAAGGCGATCACGTCGCGGATGCTGGCCGCCCCGGCGAGCAGCATCACCACCCGGTCCCAGCCGAACGCGATCCCGCCGTGCGGCGGCGGCCCGTACTTGAACGCGTCGAGCAGGAAGCCGAACTGCGAGCGGGCTTCCTCCGGGGACAGCCCGATCACGTCGAACACGGCCTGCTGCATCGGGGACTTGTGAATACGGATCGACCCGCCGCCGATCTCGTAACCATTGCACACGATGTCGTACGCGTCGGCCAGCGCGCCGCCGGGTTCGGCGGCGAACTTGTCCGCCCACTCGGGCAGCGGCGCGGTAAACGGGTGGTGCACCGACGTCCAGCCGCCCGCGCCGTCCTCCTCGAACATCGGCGCGTCCACGACCCACAGGAACGACCAGGCCGACTCGTCGATCAGGCCGCACTTCTGGCCGATCTCCAGCCGGGCCGCGCCGAGCAGTTCCCTGGCCGCCGTCGCCGGCCCGGCCGCGAAGAACACGGCGTCGCCCGGGGCGGCGCCGACGGCAGCGGCCAGCCCGGACCTCTCCGCCTCGGACAGGTTCTTGGCCACCGGGCCGGTGATCTCGACGTCCGGGCCGATCAGCGCGTAGGCAAGGCCGCGTGCCCCGCGGGACCTGGCCCACTCCTGCCAGCCGTCAAGCTCGCGCCGGGACTGCGCGGCACCGCCGGGCATCACCACGGCGCCCACGTATTCCGCCTGGAACACGCGGAACTCCGTCCCGGCGAAGTACTCGCTCAGGTCGGTGAGCTCGACGCCGAAGCGCAGGTCGGGCTTGTCCGAGCCGTACCGCGCCATCGCGTCGGAGTAGGTCATCCGGGGCAGCGGGGTGGGCACCTGGTAGCCGGCCAGCTCGGACCAGAGCCGCGTCACGATATCCTCGGCCACGGCAATGACGTCATCGCGGGTCACGAACGACATCTCGATGTCGATCTGGGTGAACTCGGGCTGCCGGTCCTTGCGGAAGTCCTCGTCCCTGAAGCACCGGGCCAGCTGGTAGTACCGCTCAAGACCGCCGACCATGAGCAGCTGCTTGAACAGCTGAGGCGACTGCGGCAGCGCATACCAGTTGCCGGGACGCAGCCGCACCGGGACCAGGAAGTCGCGCGCGCCCTCCGGCGTGGACCTGGTCAGGTAGGGCGTCTCCACGTTCACGAACCGGTGCTCGCGCATCACGTCGGAGAGCAGGTAGGCGGCCTGGGACCGGACCCGCAGCGACCGCGCGGTGTCGTCGCGCCTGATGTCCAGGTAGCGGTACTTGAGCCGGACGTCCTCGCTGACCTCGGCGGAGCCCTCGACCGGGAACGGCAGCGGGTCGGCCTGGCTGAGCACCTCGACCTCGTCCGCGACGACCTCGATCTCGCCGGTGGGCAGCTCGGGGTTCTCGTTTCCGGCCGGGCGGGCGCGAACCGTCCCCGTCACCAGCACGCAGAACTCGGCCCTCAGCTCGTGCGCTGTGGCCTCCACACCACGCCACACCACCTGCACCACGCCACTCGCGTCTCGCAGGTCGATGAAGACCACGCCGCCGTGGTCCCTGCGCCGCGCCACCCAGCCGGCCAGCACCACGTGCTCCCCGGCGTGCGACGCCCGCAGCGTCCCCGCCTCATGGGTGCGGATCATCGAGCCCTGCCCCTCTCCTGTCGCAGCTTTGCGTCCCGGACGTGCCGCTGCTCATTTCCTGAAGACCTTTTTACCGAACGGACCTGGCTGCGCGCCCCGGCCCCTGGTCACAGGCCCCGGCTGGGTCCCGACGCCGGCTTCAGGCCCGCCAGGAACGGGTTCGCCCGGCGTTCGGTGCCGATGGTCGTCTGGGGCCCGTGCCCGGACAGCACCACGGTCTCGTCCGGCAGGCTCAGGCAGACCCGCGCCAGGCTGCGCAAGATCGTCGGGTAGTCCCCGCCGGGCAGGTCGGTCCGCCCGATCGACCCAGCGAACAGCAAGTCACCAGAGAACAATACGCCACCGTCGATTTTGCTTTTACCTTGTGCCGTAATCGGCGAGTCCAATGGCAGCCGGAATGTCACGGATCCCTCGGTGTGCCCGGGCGCGTGGTTCACGACGATCTCGAGCCCCACAAGGCTCAAAGTCATCCCGTCGGCCAGTTCTTTTACATCGTCGGGTTCGGTGAATTCCAGGCCGCCGAACAGTTGCTGTCCCGTTCCGAGCGGGAAACCCTTGGCTGGATCGCTGAGCAATGCGCGGTCGTCCGGGTGGATGTAGGCGGGGATGCCTTTCGCGCCGCAGACGGGGGCAACCGACCAGACGTGGTCGATATGGCCGTGGGTAAGCAGGACGGCGGCGGGCTTGAGCCGGTGCTCGGCCAGGAGTTCGTCGATACCCCGCTCGGCGTCCTGCCCCGGGTCGATGATCACGCACTCGGTGCCGGGCGCGGACGCGACTACATAACAGTTGGCCGCAAACGCGCCGGCCGGGAACCCTGCGACGAGCACAACCGTCCTTTCTCACGGTACGGTGTCTCAGGCTACCGAGGGAACCCGCATGGCCGCGAACCGATAACGAAGGGTACCGGTCCAGGCATCTGGAAGGTACGATTCGCGAACGATCGCGAATATTGCGGGGGGTTCCGGGGGGTCGGCCCTCCCGGCGCCCTGCGCTGCCCATGTTTCGGGATCAGAGGTATGCATCGGGTTCGTGGGCCTGCCTCCCGTGAATACCTGCGGTAGCCGGATAGTGCGACAGGCCAAGGAGGACGCAACCGGTGGCGGGTAAGAACGAACGCCAGCGCAGGATAGCCAGGGAAAGGCACCGCCGCCAGCAGGAGCAGCGGCTCGCCAGGCAGCGCCAGATGCGCAGGCGCGGGCTGATCGGGGCCGGCGCGGTGCTCGCCGCGGCGCTCGTCGCCTCCCTGCTCGTGGTCTTCCTCCCCGGCGGGAGCGCCAAGCATCCGGCGGCCTCGGCATCGAAATCGGCGACCCCCTCGCCCACCGCCACCGCGACGGCCGTGGCCGAGCCTGCGCATCACTGCAGCTACACGGCTGCTACGCCGGTGGCGCGCAAGGTGAGCTTCCCGCCGGCCACGCCCGACTACACGGCCAGCTACCAGGCCACGATCAACACCAACCTCGGCAAGATCACGTTCGACCTGCTCAACAGCAAGGCCACGTGCACCGTCAACTCCTTCGTACACCTGGCCGAGGCGGGCTACTTCAACAACACCCAGTGCCACCGGCTGGTGACGAGCGGCATCTACGTCCTGCAGTGCGGTGACCCCACCGCCACCGCTACCGCCAAGCTGACCTGCAGCACGACCAGCAATATCGGTGCCGGGACGCCGGGTTACGATTTCGCCAGTGAGAACCTCACCGGTGCCAAATACCCGGCGGGAACGGTGGCGATGGCTAACGAAGGCACGTCGACTTCTAACGGCAGCCAGTTCTTCATCGTGTACAAGGACAGCACATCCGGGCTGACAGCGTCCTATACACCCTTCGCCACGGTGTCGTCTGGACTCGGTATCGTCCAGAATGTGGCTAAGGATGGATACTCGTGTCAGTATGCATCCTCTGGCGGCGGCGCCCCTAAGAAGAAGGTCATCATTGACAGCGTGACGATCAAGAAAACCTGATACGAGCACGACAACGCAGGAGGTTCGCCGTGACCACCGCCTACCATCCGTGGGGCCGGGTAGACGCCGACGGGACGGTCTATGTCCGTACCGCCGACGGCGAGCGGGTGATCGGCTCGTGGCAGGCGGGGAGCCCGGAGGAGGCGATCGCCTTCTTCCAGCGCAAATACGAGGCGCTTGAGACCGAAGTGGTCTTGCTCGAGCAGCGGATCGCGGCCACCGACATGGCCCCCGCCCAGGCCTCGGCCAGCGTCCAGCGACTGGCGCGCACCATCACCGACGCCAACGCGCTCGGTGATCTCGACGGGCTCCGCGCGCGCCTGGAGCGGCTGACCGAGGACGTCGGCCAGCGGCGCGAGGAGGCCAAGGCGGCCCGGGAGCACGCGCGCGAGCAGGCCAAGGAGATCAAGGAGCGGATCGTCGCCGAGGCTGAGCAGATCGCCGCCGAGGCCACGCACTGGAAGAGCAGCGGCGAGCGGATGCGCGAGCTGCTGGATGAGTGGAAGGCGGCCCCGCACGCCGAGCGGGCCGTCGAGGCCGTGCTGTGGAAGCGGCTGTCTGCGGCGCGCAACGCGTTCACCAAGCGGCGCAAGGCGTACTTCGCCACCCTGGAGGCCGAACGCGAGGACGTCAAGGTGCGCAAGGAGAAGCTGTGCACCGACGCCGAGGCGCTGTCCGGGTCCACCGACTGGGGCCCGACCACTAGCGCGTTCCGCGAGCTGATGCGCCAGTGGAAGGCGGCCGGACGAGCCGACAGGGACGCCGAGGCGGAGCTGTGGAAGCGGTTCCGGGCAGCTCAGGACAAGTTCTTCACCGCGCGCGCCGAGGTGTTCTCGGCCAAGGACGCCGCGCTGCGCGAGCACGCCGAGGCCAAGCAGCAGCTGCTCGATCAGGCTCAGGCGCTGCTGCCGGTGACCGACATCCGCGCGGCCAGGTCCGCGCTGCGTGGCATCCAGGAGCGCTGGGAGCAGATCGGGGCGATACCGAGGGACTCGCGCGAGCACCTGGAGTCAGGGCTGCGGCGGGTCGAGGACGCGGTACGCAAGGCGGAGGAAGCCCAGTGGCGCCGCTCCAACCCGGAGGCGCTGGCCCGGGCCGAGGGCACCGTGGCCCAGCTCCGCTCGACCATCGCGCAGCTCGAGCAGCAGCTGGCCCAGGCCCGCGACCGCGGCGACGCCAGGGCCGCGCAGACTGCCGAGGAAGCCCTGACCGCCCGCCGGGCCTGGCTTGAAGAAGCCGAGCACACGCTGGCGGAATTCAGCAGTTTAGGGCCTCAGCTCGTCATCCGGTAGACGTCGTAGACGCCGTCGATGGCGCGGACGGCGCGCAGTACGTGGCCGAGGTGCTTGGGATCGCCCATCTCGAACGTGAACCGGCTGAACGCCACCCGGTCCCGGCTGGTCGTCACCGTGGCGGACAAGATGTTCACGTGCTGGTCAGACAGCACCCGGGTCACGTCGGAGAGCAGCCGCGTCCGGTCGAGCGCCTCGACCTGGATGGCTACCAGGAAGACCGAGCCGTCGGTCGGCGCCCAGTGGACATCGACCATCCGCTCCCGCTGGGTGTCGGACAGGTGAGCCAGGTTCACGCAGTCGACCCGGTGGACGGAGACGCCGTGGCCGTGGGTGACGAAACCGATGATCTCATCGCCCGGCACCGGGGTACAGCAGCGAGACAGCCGGACCCACACGTCCGGCGCGCCATTGACCTCGACGCCGGAATCGCCGGACGTCCTGGGCTGTGGCGCCTTGGTCGGCGTCGTGGTCTCGGCCAGGTCCTCCTGCGCGCCGGCCAGCCCGCCGACCGACCTGACCAGCTTCTCGACCACGGACTGGGCGCTGACCCGGCCTTCGCCGACCGCCGCGTACAGCGCGGACACGTCGGTGTAGTGCAGGTCACGGGCCAGGTTGAGCAGGCTGTCGGCGGCGGCGAGCCGCTGCAGCGGCAGGCCCTGCTTGCGCATCGCCCGCGCGATCTGGTCCTTGCCCGCGTCGACCGCGGCTTCCCTGCGCTCCTTGGAGAACCACTGCCGGATCTTGTTCCTGGCCCGGGGGCTCTGCACGAACTTGAGCCAGTCGCGGCTCGGCCCGGCCTCGGGCGCCTTGGAGGTGAAGATCTCCACGGTGTCGCCGTTGTCCAGGGCGGACTCCAGCGCCACCAGGCGCCCGTTGACGCGGGCGCCGACCGTCCGGTGCCCCACCTCGGTGTGGATGGCGTAGGCGAAGTCCACCGGCGTCGAACCCTGCGGCAGCGCCACGACCTCGCCGCGGGGGGTGAACACGTAGACCTCGGCCGCGGCGAGGTCGAAGCGGAGCGACTCGAGGAACTCGGCCGGGTCCTCGGTCTCGCGCTGCCAGTCGACAAGCTGCCTGAGCCAGGCCATTTCCTGGGCGTCGTCCTTGGTTTCCTTGGACCGGCCGAAGACCGTCTCTTCCTTGTACTTCCAGTGCGCCGCGACGCCGTACTCCGCCCGGCGGTGCATGTCCCAGGTCCGGATCTGCAGCTCCACCGGCTTGCCGCCCGGCCCGATCACCGTGGTGTGCAGCGACTGGTACATGTTGAACTTCGGCATCGCGATGTAGTCCTTGAACCGCCCGGGGACGGGATTCCACCGCGCGTGGATGATGCCGAGCGCCGCGTAGCAGTCCTTGACCGAATCGACGAGGACGCGGATGCCCACCAGGTCGTAGATGTCGTCGAAGCCGGTTTCCTTGGCGATCATCTTCTGGTAGATCGAGTAGTAATGCTTGGGACGGCCGGTGACTTGCTGGGTGATCTTCGCGTCGCGCAGGTCGGCGGACACGTCCTGGATCACTTCCTGCAGGAACGCCTCGCGCCGCGGCGCCCGGGCGGACACCAGGCGGACGATCTCGTCGAACCGCTTGGGGTACAGCGTCGCGAAGGCGAGGTCCTCAAGCTCCCATTTCACCTTGGTCATGCCGAGCCGGTGGGCGAGCGGGGCGAAGATCTCCAGGACCTCCCGGGATTTCCGCTCCTGCTTCTCCCTGGGCAGGTACCGCAGCGTCCGCATGTTGTGCAGCCGGTCGGCCAGCTTGATGACCAGCACACGGATGTCGCGGGACATCGCGACGACCATCTTGCGGACGGTCTCGGCCTCGGCCGACTCGCCGTACTTGACCTTGTCCAGCTTGGTCACGCCGTCCACCAGCGCGGCGACGTCCTCGCCGAACTCACCGCGCAGCTCGGTCAGCGTGTACGGGGTGTCTTCCACCGTGTCGTGCAGCAGCGCGGCGCAGATCGTCTCGGTGTTCATGCCGAGCTCGGCCAGAATGGTCGCCACCGCGAGCGGGTGGGTGATGTACGGGTCGCCGCTGCGCCGCTTCTGGTCCCGGTGCCAGTAGGCGGCCGATTCGTAGGCCCGCTCGATAAGCCGGACGTCTGCCTTCGGGTGCGTCCCGCGCACGGTCTTGATGAGCGGCTCAAGGACCGGGTTGATGCCCGCGCCCCGCTGCGCCCCGAGCCGCGCCAGCCGCCGACGCACGCCCACGCCGGGCGCCGCCGCATCAGCGGGCGGGCTCTGCGCGGCCGCCGCCCTGGCCCGCTGGGCCCGGGCAGTGCCGATCCCGGAGCCCCGCGTCCCGGAGCCTCGCGCCGTGCGTGCGGCCGAAGCCGGGACCGGGCTCGCCGGCGTGGTGGCCTGCTCTGGCGTGGCCTGCTCTGGCGTGGCCTGCGGGGCTCTTGAGTCGCCGTTGAGCGCGCGCCGGCCAGGCACGCCCGCCGCTACCGCCGCCTCGGCCTGTTCCGCGTCCAGGGCCGTACCCTGCTGCGCGTCCGTCCGGGCAGGGTCAGCAGCCCTCGTGCCGGTCGTGATTACCTCACCGGCCACTCGCGCTCCTCACATCTGCCAAGCCATCAGTCTACTTGGACGGTTTAAACGCCTGATGGCATGCATGCGATTCCCGGCCGACCTGACCCTGCCGATCTGACCGGGCCCCACCTAGACGGTGAGCAGGGCGCTGACCGGGAGGTCGGGCAGCTTGGCGCGGCCGTTCAGGAAGGACAGCTCGAGCAGCACGGCCAGGCCGGCCACCTGGGCGCCGGTGCGGTGCACCAGGTCGGCGGTGGCCCGGGCGGTGCCGCCGGTGGCCAGCACGTCGTCGATGACCAGGACACGATCATCAGGTTCGAACGCGTCGGTCAGCACCTCGATGGTCGCGGTGCCGTACTCGAGGTCGTAGTCCTGCGCGAACGTGACGCCGGGCAGCTTGCCCTTCTTGCGGATCGGCACGAAGCCGGCACCGAGGCGGCACGCCACCGGGGCGGCCAGGATGAAGCCACGCGCCTCGATGCCCGCCACCTTGTCCACCGGCCCGTACACAGCGGCCAGGGCTTCCACCACCGCGCTGAACGCCTGCCCGTCGGCGAGCAACGGGGTGATGTCCTTGAAGACCACGCCGCGCTGCGGGTAGTCCGGGATGTCACGGACGAGGGTCGTGATGAGCTGGGACAGCTCATCACCGGCCGGAGCGGTCATCGGCTAGCGCCGCTTCTTCTTGCCGGCCGGACGATGCCGCGCCGAGCTGCCACCGCTCCGGCGCGGCTGCTGCCGCGGCCCCGGACGGACGGCGCCCGGCGCGCCGCGGCCGGCCGGCGCGCCGGGGGCCCGCGACGCGGTGGCGGTCAGCTCGTCCGCGGTCAGTTCGTCCGCGGGCGGGGCGGCCTCGTCGGTGAAGTCGGCGTCGTCCGGCTCCTCCTCGGCGAGCTGCGCGGGCGAAAGCCCGGCGGCTGCCGCGCCGGGACGGGCGCGGGTGCCGGATTGGGCTTTCGCCACGGCCCGCTTGGCCGCGCGGCCGCCGGAGGCGCGCACGGCCACCCGCTTGGTCAGCGCCTGGTACTGCGGCTCGCGCTCCTTCAGGTCGGCCAGCACCGGGGTGGCGATGAAGATCGAGGAGTACGTGCCGGACAGCATGCCGACGAACAGCACGAGCGCGAGTTCCTCGAGTTCGTTGTTGGCGCCGAGCAGGGCGGTCGCGACGACCAGGATCGCGGAGACGGGCAGCAGCGCGATCAGCGAGGTGTTGATCGACCTCACCAGGGTCTGGTTCAGGGCCAGGTTCGCCGCCTGGCTGTAGGTGGTCCGGGCCCCGCCGAGCAGGCCGGCGGTGTTCTCCCGTACCTTGTCGAAGACCACCACGGTGTCGTACAGCGAGTAGCCGAGGATGGTCAGCAGGCCGATGACAGTCGCGGGGCTGACCTGGAAACCGGCCAGTGCGTAGATGCCGGTGGCGATCACGAGGTCGTGCAGCAGGGCGATGAACGCCGCTATGGCCATCTTCCACTCGAAGGCGATCGACAGGTACAGCACGATCACGATCAGGAAGGCGATCAGCGCCTCCAGCGCCTTGCCGGTGATCTGGCTGCCCCAGCTTGGGCCGACGGTGGTGACGCTGATGTTATTCGTGTTCACGCCGAGCTTGCTGGACAGCGCGTTCTCGAGCGTGATGGTCTCCGGGCCGGTCAGCGCCTTGGTCTGAACCTGCCAGCCGCTCGTCTGGCCGTGAACCTGCTGCACGACCGCGCCGCTGACGCCGCCGTCGCTGACGGTGTTCTGCACCTGGCTGAGCGACGCGGAAGGGGCGGGGAAGGTGAAGACCGCCCCGCCCTTGAACTCGACGCTGAAGTCCAGGCCGCGGACCAGCAGCGCCACGATGCTGATGACCAGGATCAACCCGGAGATCGCGTACCACAGGCGCTGCCTGCCGACGAAGTTGATCGACACCTCGCCGCGGTAAAGCTTGCCGCCGATCTGACCCAGGCGCGACATCATGAACCCCCCGTGTTTCGAGACGCCGTGCTGCGCGTCGCGGGATCAGGGCTGCGCCTGACCGGGTTGCGGCGCACCGAGGACCGCCACGGCGTCTTCGCGCCGAGCCGGGCCGGGTCGAGACCGGACAGCGGGTGGCCGTTGCCGAAGAACTTCGTCCCGGCCAGGATCGTCACCATCGGCTTGGTGAACAAGAACACCACCACGATGTCGATCAGCGTGGTCAGGCCGAGGGTGTAGGCGAAGCCCTTGACCTCGCCGATGGCGAAGTAATACAGCAGCAGAGCGGCGAGGAATGACACCGTGTCGGACACCAGGATCGTGCGCCTGGCGCGCTTCCAGCCGGACTCGACCGCCGGGCGCAACTGCTTGCCCTCGCGTACCTCGTCGCGCAATCGCTCGAAGAAGACGACGAACGAGTCCGCGGTGATGCCGATGGCCACGATCAGGCCCGCGATCCCGGAAAGCTCGAGCTTGAAGTTCTGGTACTTGGAAAGCAGGACGACCGCAAGGAACGTGATGAGCCCCGCGATGAGCAGGCTCGAGACGGACACGATGCCGAGGCCGCGGTAATAGAAGAAGGAGTACACCACCACGAGAAGCAGCCCGATGCCCGCCGCGATCAGGCCGGCGTCCAGCTGGTTCCGGCCCACCTGGGCCGAGACCGAGGTCACGTAGAGGGGCTTGAGGTCCAGCGGCACCGAGCCGTACTTCAGCTCGTTCTGCAGCTGCGTGGCCTGCGCCTGGGTGAAGGTGCCGGTGATCTGGGCGTTCCCGCCGGGGATGGCGCTCTGGATGGCAGGCGCTGTCACGACGTTGCCGTCCAGGGCGACCGCCAGCTGGTTAAGGACGGCGGAGTTCTCGTCGCCGGCCTGCCCGGCGGAGTAGTACTTGGTGTACATGTCGGAGGTGAGCGTGCTGAAGGCCGCAGCACCCTTGCTGTTCAGCGTCAGGTTGACCTGCCACTGGTTGGAGGTCGTGGACAGCGCCGCGGTGGCCGAGGTGACCTCCGTGCCCTGGACTTTGGACACGTCAAGCAGGTACTTGCCCCACTGGCCGCTTCCGTTGGTGCCGCAGGCCACCACCTGCTCGTCCGGGTTGTTGTAGGGGGTGGTGCTGGCGTAACCGGCTACGGTCTTCCAGGCGTCGGTATCGCCTGGCGCGCAGGTCAGCTTGGGGTTGTTGAAGAGCGCGAGCGCGCTCTTGCTGGTGACCAGGCACGGGTTCCCGGCCGTGTTGGTGCCCAGGACCGGGCTGTTCTTGGTGCACGACGAGATCGCAGAAGTGGCGGTCGAGCTCGCACTGGGGCTCGGGCTCGGGCTCGCGGTGGCGCTGGCGGACGCGCTGGCCTTGGCGCTCGCGGACGCGCTCGGCGAGGCGCTGGCCGCGGCGGCCGGGACGATCTTGGCGGAGGTCTTCGCCGTGCTGGTGGCGCTGGCGGTCGGGCTCGTGCTCGCTGACGCGCTGGCGCTGGCCGAGGGACTGGCGCTGGCCGAGGGACTGGCGCTCGCGCTCGCCGCGGGGGTCGTGCTGGCCGCGCTGTAGGGCTGGTATAGCAGCACCTGGCGGAACATGAGCAGGGCGGTCTGGCTCACCAGCTGGATCGTCTGCTTCGATCCCGCGCCCGGCACCGTCACGACCAGGAGGTTGGTGCCCTGCGGCTGGACCTGGGCACCGGAGTTGCCCGTGCCGTTGACCCGCGACTCGATGACGCTGACCGCCGCGGTCATCGAAGCGGTCGACGGGGGCTTCCCGGACAGCGTCTGCGCCTGCAGGGTCACCTGGGTCCCGCTGGACAGGTCAAGGCCGAGTCCGACCTTGAACTGCTGCTGCCACTGGGACGGGCTGAACAGCTTTCCGCCGAGGATGCCGAGCAGCATGGCCAGGATGAGCACGAGCAAAAGCGCGAGCGCCCGCCCCGGATGCGGGACGGTTCTAGATGGGGCTGCCACTTCCCTGCCTGTCTTAGATCGGTCGTTCCCCGAGAACCCTCATGCCGACCGGCGACTCAGTTGTTCTTGTCGGACTTGGCCAGATCGTCGTGAGAGTCCACGAGACCGTCTTCCGCTGACTTAACGTCGTCGGTACCCGCATGGGTTCCTGGAGTCTCGTCGTCCTCGGCGTCGTCGTGGTAGGAGCTCGGCTCGTCGAACGGCTCGGCCTCGCCGTCGGTGTAGGTCTCGTCAGCATCGCCGGGGGCGATGACCTCCATGATGGCCCGCTTCAGGTAGCGGACCTCGATGCCGGGGGCGACCTCGAGCACGACGTCGTCGCCGTCGACCTCCGTTACCGTGGCGTACATGCCGGCCGTGGTGCGGACCCGGGCGCCTGGGCTGACGGTGTTCTGCTGCTGCGCGACCTGCTGCTGGCGGCGCCGCTGCGGCCTGATCATCAAGAAGTAGAAGCCGACGAAGACCAGCACGATCAGGATCGGAATCGTCAGGTTGCTGCCTGATGACTTGGTTGCCGCTTCCGCGGCTGCGGTAATCCGAATGACCGGGGCATCCTTCCAGTTGGTTCTGCGAGCGTGGTCGTGGCGGAGGCCAACGACCAACTGCCGAAGTTTAGCTGCGCTTTGACCGCGCACCAACAGGCTACGAGTTTTTAGGAGTGATCGTGACCTCGGCGCGATCTTGCTCGCGGCGACGGAGCCTGGCCGTCCTCAGTCGAACAGGGAGGGGAGTTCGGCGAGTGACGGGGGAGGCTCCAGACCCAGATGAGCCCATCCGGCGGCCGTGGCCACGCGGCCGCGCGGGGTCCGCGCCAGCAGGCCGCGCCGGACCAGGAATGGCTCCGCGACCACCTCGACGGTTTCCGCCTCTTCGCCCAGGGCCACCGCCAGCGTGGACAGGCCGACCGGCCCGCCGCCGAACCGGCGGACCACCGCCTCGAGCACGCCGCGGTCGAGCCGGTCCAGGCCGTGCTCGTCCACTTCGTAGAGCTCGAGCGCGGTCCTGGTGAGGTCCGCGGTGACCACCCCGTCGGCACGGACTTCGGCGTAGTCCCGCACCCGGCGCAGCAGCCGGTTGGCGATCCGCGGCGTCCCCCGCGACCGGGTGGAAAGCTCCGCCGCGCCCTCGTCGGTGAGCCTCACCCCGAGCAGCCCGGCCGACCGGCGGATGATGACCTCGAGCTCGTCCGGCTGGTAGAAGTCCAGGTGGGCGGTGAAGCCGAACCTGTCCCGGAGCGGAGCAGGCAGCAGCCCGGCCCTGGTGGTCGCCCCGACCAGGGTGAACGGCGCGATGTCCAGCGGGATCGCGGTCGCGCCCGGGCCCTTGCCGATCACCACGTCGACGCGGAAGTCCTCCATGGCCAGGTAGAGCATCTCCTCGGCGGGCCGGGCCAGGCGGTGGATCTCGTCGATGAAGATCACCTCGCCCTCGCTGAGCGTGGACAGCACCGCCGCCAGGTCACCCGACCGCTCGATCGCCGGGCCGCTGGTGATGCGCAGCGGCGCGCCGAGCTCGGCGGCGACGATCATCGCCATCGTGGTCTTGCCCAGCCCGGGCGGGCCGGCCAGCAGCACGTGGTCCGGCGGCCGTCCGCGCCGCAGGGCGCTCTGCAGGATCAGCGACAGCTGCTCGCGCACCCGCGCCTGGCCGACGAACTCGGTGAGCCGCTTGGGCCGCAGCGCGCCCTCGATCACTCGCTCGTCCGCGTCGGCCAGCGGGGACACCACCCCTTCGTGTCCGTCCCCGCCGTCCTGGTCGTTGGGATCGTTGGGGTCGTTGGGTCGGGCCCGGCGCGCGGCGAGCTCGGCTTCTTCGGCCCGGCGGAGGGCTCCGTCCTCGGTCATCACCACTACTGCTTACTCAGCTTGCGCAGGGCGGCCCGCAGCACCGTGGCCACGTCTACCGCGTCACCGTCGGAGCCGCCGATCACGCCCTCGTCTTCGAGCGCGGCGATGGCCTGGTCGGCGTCCCTGGCCGGCCAGCCCAGGTTCACCAGGCCGGACTGCACCTGGTCCCGCCACGAGGGGGCCCGCTGCGCCGCCCGCGGCAGCAGGCCGTCGCCGCTGTCGCCTGGCGGCCCGAGCCGGTCCTTCATCTCGAGCACGATGCGCTGCGCGCCCTTCCTGCCGATGCCGGGGACCATGGTCAGCGCGCCGAGATCCTCGGTTGAGACGGCGCGGCGCAGCGCGTCGGGCGCGTGCACGGCCAGCATGGCCAGGGCCAGCCTCGGCCCGACGCCGGTGGCTGTCTGCAGGAGCTCGAAGATGTTCCGCTCGTCGTCGGAGGAGAAGCCGTACAGGGTGAGCGAGTCCTCCCTGACCACCAGCGACGTGGCCACCTGGGCGGATTCCCCCGGCTTGAGCGTGGCCAGCGTGCCCGGGGTGCACTGCACGCGCATCCCGACGCCGCCGACCTCGATGACGGCACCGTCCGGCGCGACGCCGGCCACCGTTCCGCGCACATGAGCGATCACTACGCGTTCCCTCCTCCGCCGAGCGCGGCGGCCAGCCGCAGCCTGGTGCCGCCGCCGCGCCAGATATGACAGATCGCCAGCGCCAGCGCGTCGGCGGCGTCGGCCGGGCGCGGCGGATCTGTGACCCGTAGCAGGCGGGTCACCATCGCCGTGACCTGATCCTTGTCCGCTCGCCCGCTCCCGGTGACGGCCGCCTTGACCTCGCTGGGCGTGTACAGCGCCACCGGCAGGCCACGACGCGCCGCGCAGACGATCGCGACCGCGCCAGCCTGCGCGGTGCCCATCACCGTGCGCACGTTCTGCTGGCTGAAAACCCGCTCCACGGCCACCGCGTCGGGCCGGCCGGCGTCCAGCCAGGCCTCGACCTGGGTCTCGATCGCCAGCAGCCGCGCCGCGATGTCGTCGTCGGCCGACGTCTTGATGACCCCGACCCGGACCATGGTCAGCGCCCGGCCGGGCGCCCCCTCGACCACCCCGACGCCGCACCTGGTCAGCCCGGGGTCGACGCCGAGCACCCGGATAGGGTGCCGCGCGAATGTCAGGCTCACCAGGCGCTCTCCGTCTAGGTCCGCGAACATCTGTTCGCCCTGAACCTACCGGTCCCCGCCCAGTGCGGCGCGCACCCCCGCGGCGTGTCGCGCGCGGGGTTCGGGGGGACTTGTCCCCCCCAAGGGGGGTCTGGGGGGATGGGTCCCCCCAGGATCGGGGGGGTCTTGGGGGGTCGCCCCCCCGGCTAGCAGAGCCTTGGCGGCTGGGGTCCTGGTCGGCCTGGGGTTCGCCGTCAAGGTGACATCCGCGCTGGTGGGAGTGGGTCTCGCCATCGCGCTCATGCTCATCCTCGGGCGCCAGTGGCGGCGGCTCGTGCCGCGCCTGGCGGCGCTCGGCGCGGGTTTCGCGGTGACGGCAGGAGCGGCGGTGGCCATCGGCGGGTCCGCCATGCTCAGGCAGTCATCGCGGGCCAGCGACATGGTGTCGATCGGGTCACCGTGGCGGGTGATCCGGACGATCATTCATCTCGCCGTGACCGGAACGGCCGCGACCGACATCGTGAAGTTCGGGGCCATCGCGCTGATGGTGGCGCTCGCGGTGCTGCTCATCCGGGGGCTGCCCAGCGCAGCGGGCGGCACGGCTGCCTTCGCGCTCGCCC
>JBKQQQ010000857.1:0-8365 GCA_052144275.1 Streptosporangiaceae bacterium | reverse complement strand
CGAAGAACCCGACGGTGGTCACGACAGCGGCCAGGGCATAGGTCAGCGTGGCCTGGTACGGGTTGACCGCGGGGAACTGCCAGGCGGCCAGGCCAAATGCGATCAGCGCGAAAATCGCCGCGGTGCTCAGGTCCACCCTGATCTGGATGCCCCCGACCGAGCGCGACCACGCGGCACTGGCCGACGCGGTTGCCTCCGGGCGCGTGCAAGCCCAGACGGGCATCGGACCGAGCTTGCACCCAGAACCGGACTTCAGCGGCTCCCTAGAGAAGATCGTCCTGGGCGCGGCCCGCGGGATCGTGCTGTCCCCCGGGGAGCGGGAGCGGACCGCCTTCCACGAATCCGGGCACGCCCCGCTCGGCATGCTCACCCCCGGCGCCGACCCGGTCCGCAAGATCTCCATCATCCCTCGCGGGCAGGCCCTCGGCGTCACCTACCAGGCACCCGAGGCCGACCGGTACGGCTACTCCGAGACCTACCTACGCGGCCGGATCACCGGCACGCTGGGCGGCCGGGCCGCCGAGGAGGTCATCTACGGTGACGTCACCACCGGCGCCGAAAACGATATGGAACACGCCAGCGCAATCGCCCGCCAGATGGTGGGCCGGCGGGGCATGTCCCCGGCCATCGGGCCGGTCTCGGTGCTCCCCTCGTCCGGCCAGGAATCGTCCACGGGCACGGACGGCGTGGCCCCGGCCACCAAGGAGCTCATCGACACCGAAACCCGGCGGATCATCGGGGAATGCTACCAGCAGGCCGTGGAGACCCTGCGCGGCAGCCGGGACCGGCTGGACCGGCTGGCACACACCCTCCTGGACCGGGAAACCCTGGACGAAGACGAGGCGTACGCCGCGGCCGGCATCTCCCGCGAAACCGCGCCCGCCACGGGCGCCCGCGCCGCGGCACGGTTAGTCACCGCACGCACCCCGCCCGTTCGGAAAAATCTTCTGCCGAACGGGCGGGGTTTCACGCCCCGGCCGGGGGCTGACACGTCGGCCTGGCCCGGCGGCCCGGTGGCGTGCTCAGCGTCCGGCCTGCTCAGCTTCTGGCCAGCAGGGCGCGGCGGGATGCCACGAGTGAGGGCGCGAGCGGCTGGAGCAGCGACTCCAGCGTGGCCTCGCGGTCGGTCTGGCCGGCCACGAAGGCGCCGTCGATGGCGGCGAGCGCGAAGCGCGCGAGCTGGCCGGTGACCGGGCTCTGCGGATCGTCGCCGAACGCGGCCGCGATCCGTTCCCGCAGGAGCTCGAGCGCGTGCTCGCGGACCCGGCGGACGACAGCCTGGATCTCTCCCTGGCCCGCGGCGGGGGGCTGCGCGGCGAAGACGATCAGCAGGCGCAGGAAGTCCGGGTGGCGCTGGAGCGTGCGGGCAGCAGCCGACACCACCCGGGCCAGGTGCTGGGCGGGGCGCCCGGGCCGCCGGGTCAGGTCGGGCAGGTCGGCGAAGAAGCGGTCGGCGCCGCGTTCCATGACGGCGAGCAGGATTCCGTCCTTGGACCCGAAGTAGTGGTAGACGGAGCTCATCGGGATGCCGGCCTCCTCCACCACGCGGGCCAGGGTCGCGGCCTCGAAGCCGTGCTCGGCCATGACCCGCTCGGCCGCGTCCAGCACCAGTTCGCGGGACCTGACGCCCCGGCGGTTGGGCGTCACTTCGGTTCGTGCTGCCATGCGTTCAGGATAGCGCAAGTATTGGAGTTGACGCTCCAATCATATTATTGTAGTGTTCACTCCAGTTCTAGAGAGAGGAGGCGCCATGCGTTTCACCGCAGGTGCCGAGGAAGAAGTCCCGGTTCTGATCGTGGGCGGCGGCGGCGCGGGCCTGACGAGTTCGATGCTGCTGGCCCGCCTGGGCGTGGAGCACCTGCTGGTCAGCGCACGCCCGACGACCTCTGATCTGCCCAAGGCCCATGTCCTGAACCAGCGGGCGATGGAGGTGCTGGAGGACGTGGGCGTGGCGGACGCGATCGCGGAGCGCAGCACGCCGCCAGAGCAGATGGCGGCGACGGCGTTCTACGCGGGCTTCGCCGGCCCCGCCCCGGACTACGGGCGCCGCCTGGCGCGGCTGGAGTGCTGGGGCGCCGGCGGGGCCGATGACAGCTGGCGGGCGGCGAGCCCGTGGCGGCAGCTGAACCTGCCGCAGATCCGCCTGGAGCCGCTGCTGAAGGCGCGCGCGGAGGAGCTCTCGCCGGGGCGGATCCGGTTCGGCCACGAGCTGACCGGCCTCGAGCAAGACGGCGAGGGCGTGCGGGCCACGATCCGCGACAACGCCTCCGGCCACCAGTACGTGGTGCGCTGCCAGTACCTGATCGGCGCGGACGGAGGCCGGCGGGTGGCCAGCCTGATCGGTGTCGGCTACGAAGGGCTCGGCGTGGTGACGGAGACCGCGACGCTGCACGTGTCCGCGGATTTCTCGCCCTGGGCGAAGGACCCCGATGTCCTGATCCGGTGGATCTTCTCCCCGCAGGCCGGCGTCCTGGTGGTGATGGTCCCCATGGGGCCGGACCGGTGGGGCCCGCATTCGGAGGAGTGGGTCATCCACCTGAACTACCCGGTCGATGATCCCCGGGCCCAGTCCGACGCGCAGGTCGAAGCCGACGCCCGCAAGGCGCTGGGCGTCCCGCATCTGCCGATGACTATCCACAAGATCACCCGCTGGCCGGTCGAGGCGGTGATGGCCTCCGCGTTCCGGGCCGGCCGGGTGTTCTTGGTGGGCGACGCGGCGCACCGCCATCCGCCCACCGGCGGGCTCCGACTGACCAGCGCGATCCACGACGCGCAGAACCTGAGCTGGAAGGTGGCGCTGGTCCTGGCCGGGCACGCGTCACCGGCGCTGCTGGACACCTACCAAGCCGAGCGGCGCCCGGTCGATCAGCGCAACGCGCAGCGCTCGCTGGAGAACGCGGTCAACCACTTCGCGATCGGCGCAGCGCTCGGCGTCTCCCACGAGAACACCCCCGGGCAGAACATGGCGCAGCTGCGCCGGATGTGGAGCGGCCGGCCCGAGGACGCCGGGCACCGCACCGGCGTGCTGCGGGCGATTCGCGCGCAGTCAATGGAGTTCAGCGAGCTCAACGTCGAGTACGGCTACAGCTACCAATCCTCGGCCGTCGTACCCGACGGCAGCACTCCGCCCGCGCCGGCCGACGACATCCGCGTGTATCAGCCGTCCACCCGCCCGGGTGCTCCCCTGCCGCACGCCTGGATCGACGACGAGGACGGCCACCGCCGCCCGGTCAAGGACCTCGTCGCGCCGGGCCGGTTCCTGCTCATCGCCGGCGAGGACGGCCAGGCATGGTGCGAAGCAGCCAGGCAGCTCGCCGCGGAGACCGGCCTCCCCCTCGACGCGCTGCGGATCGGCCACCTCGACGGCGACTACCACGATCCGCGCTGCACCTGGCTGCGCCACCGCCAGATCGCCAGCGACGGCGCGATTCTCGTCCGCCCGGACCGGTTCATCGCCTGGCGATGCCCGGCCGACAGCGGCGAGCCCCGGGCTGCGCTCGCTGCCGCGCTCAGCCAGATCCTCGCCCGGCCGGTCGGTCGGGTGGCCAGTCCGGCACGGCCTCGGCCTCTTTCTCAGCAACCTCCTTCAGGTCCGCTTGCCAGCGTGCCTCATCATCCTCCTGCAAGGCCCTAGCGATGGCCGCGTCCTGCTCCTTACCCACCTTCACCTTAGCCTCGGCCAGGTCGGCCTGGGCCTGCGCGGCCTCCGCCTGGGTCCTTGCGGCCTTCGCCGGCGACTCGCGCCTGGGATGTTTGCTCACGACCGTCTCCTGGCTTCGGAGCCTCAACGAGCGCACCTGCTTGGCCCTGGACCATGAGGCTGCTGCTCAGCGAACCGCCGTCTGCGAGCGCTCTCACGCTAGTGACCCGCGCGGCACGCGGTGCTGCCCGGAGGCCTCTTCAAATCGAAGTCCACCGTCTTCGTCTGCCATCAGGAAGGCTAGGACTATCGGTCCCCGTTAGCCAGGGCCCTTAGTCCCTTACGGCCCGCCGGGCGAGATAATAGCGTCGACTACCGAATGAGTGGCAAGCCTCAATCGCCCTGGGAAAGATTCAGGCAAGTGGACAAGGACCCAGTGAGCAAGACCAAGGACGTCCGCGCGGCGGTCGAAAAGGAGCTCGACTTCGACCCGGGGGTGAACGCCACGCACATCGCAGTCAGGAACCTCGTCGGCGATGTCACGCTCACCGGCACCGTGCCCGGTCGTCTTTTGACTCGATGGAGAAGAACAGCAGGAACAGCGCGAACGTGACCGTGCCCATGGTCCGGGCGATGGCAAGCCCGTGAGCCTGGTCCGCCCAGCTGATCATGCTGAGGGTACCGATCGCCATCAGCAGGCCGACGAAGGCGAGCCAGACGATGAGCCCGCGGGTCAGGATCGGCCGGCCGGGCGGCCGGGGCGGGCGTTCCATCAGCCCGGCGGCCGGTTTGCTGTAGCCGAGCCCGACCGACTGGAGGGACAGCGTGGTGAAGCTCACCCACAACGTCTGCAGCGGAAGCAGCGGTGTGCCCCCGGCGAGGTTGAAGATGCTGGCGCCGAGGAACGTGGCGATGTAGCCGAACAGGCCGGCCATCTGGTAGCGGATGTACCGGGCCAGGTTGTCATAGAGCCCGCGGCCCAGCTCCGCGGCCTTGACGATGGTGGAGAAGTTGTCGTCGGTCAGGATCATCACCGCGGCTTCCTGGGTCACCTCGGTGCCGGTGCCCATCGCGATCCCGATGTCGGCCTTCTTCACCGCCGGCGCGTCGTTGACGCCGTCCCCGGTCATCGCGACGATCTGGCCTTGCCTCCTGAGCACGTCGACCAGGCGGACCTTGTGCTCGGGGCTGACGCGGGCGATCACGCCGATGTCGTCGATCTTGTTCAGCGCCTCCTCGTCGCTCATCGCGCCGAACTCGGCCCCGGTCATCACCGTGCCGTCGATGCCGAGCTGGCCGGCGACCGCGGCGGCGGTGACGGCGTAGTCGCCGGTTCAGCGTGAGCGTGCCGGTCTTGTCCGAGTTGATCGCCGAGGTGGAGCCGAGCGTCTCGGTCGAGGCCAGCCGTTTCATGATCGCACCGGCCTTGGCGAGCTGCTCCGTCCCGTAGGCGAGGATGGTGGTGACCACCGTGGGCAGCCCCACCGGGATCGCGGCGATGGCGACGGCGGCGGCGGCGTTGAAGACCGCGAGGAACGTCTCGCCGCGGGCCAGGTTCAGCGCCATCGACACGACCAGCGCGATGCCCGCGATCACCAGGATCTGCTCCTCGAGCCGGTCCATCTGGCGGGCGAGCGGGGTCTTGACGTCCTGCTCTTCGGCCAGCATCCCGGAGATGTGGCCGACCTCGGTCGCCATCCCGGTGGCGGTGACCACGAACTCGCCCGCGCCGCGGGTGACGTTGGTGTTCATGTACACCATGTCGGCACGGTCGCCGAGCGGCGTGCCGGCGCTCTTCACGGGCTGCGTGCCCTTGGAGACGGGCAGGCTCTCCCCGGTCAGCGCGGACTCGTCGACCTCTAGCGTGGCCGCCGTCAGCAGCCGCCCGTCGGCCGGAACGACATCGCCCGCCTCGACCGCAACGATGTCGCCGGGGACCAGCTGCCCGGCCGGGATCTCGGCCAGCCGGCCGTCCCGCCGCACCTTGGCCTTGATGACCGTCATCTTCTGCAGGGCGGCGACGGACGCGGCGGCCTGGCCCTCCTGCCGCAGGTTCATGACCGCGTTGAACAGCGTCAGCAGGATCAGCAGGACGCCCGTGCCGAGCTGCTTGAGCGGGTAGATGCTGCCGATGCCCGCCGCGAGCAGCCCGATCTGCATCGGGTCGTTGTACTGGCGGACGAACGCGTGCCAGCGCGGCTCTGCCTTCCCGGCGGCGAGCTTGTTGGGGCCGGACCGCTGCGGCCGCGCGGCCGCCTCGGCCGAGCTGAGACCGCGCCGCCCGTCCACCCCTTCGGAGTGAAGGACCTGGTCGGCGCCGAGCGTATGCCACGCCATCCCGCCGGCCGCTGGCGGCCGTCCCGATCTCGGTGTATCCGCCACTCCCGACGTCATGTCGATTCCTTCTTGCCTAGCAGCCGCTGGTAGCCATGAGGGGAAGCTCTCAGCATCAAGCGGGAACAACCCTCTCCGGGTCGATCCCGGCAGAGATCCGGGTCGGCGTGGCGGCAGACGGCGTCGCGCCAGTTTACGGGTCCGCTGATCAGCGGGCGATGCGCAGGGCCAGCCGCGGGGGGCAGCCGAGCCGCACCAGCCGGGCGACCTGATGCCAGTCAAGGTGGTCGTCGTCGACCTCGGCCAGCGATCCCGGGATGCCTAGCCCAGTGAGCCGTGCCACCCGCCAGTTGTGCACGAGCAGCTTTTCGTCGTCGACGGCCTCGTGGGCCGGGCTCGGATGCGGCGTCATGATCGGCTCTCTCACTCTCGACACTGAATCTCTCGATCAGTCTTGTAATTTATCATCAGTTATGATGACTATCATGTCAAGAGCTGGCCTGGCGGAGACGAAGGGCTCCGGGTGACCAGGGCAGCCAAGCGAGAGAAAGGAACTGTCATGTTCAAGTCACTGAGCACGTCCCTGATCGTGCGCGGCATCCTGGCCGTCATCGTCGGGATCATCGCGCTGGCCTGGCCCTCGGTCACGGTCCTGGCGCTGGTCATCTTGTTCGCTATCTACGCGTTCATCGCCTCCGGCCTGCAGGCGGCGCAGGCGTTCAGCAGCGCCAAGGCCGGGCCGGTCATCGGGCACCTGCTGCTCGGGCTGGTCGACCTGGCCGCCGGGGCGGTCGCGCTGGCCTGGCCGGGACCCACCGCGCTGGTCCTGGTGCTGATCGTGGGCGCATGGGCAATCATCGCCGGCCTCGCCGAGTTCTCCGCCGCCTTCCAGTCCGGCGAGCCGGCCGGGACCCGGGCGATGCTCATCCTGGGCGGGCTGATCACCATCGCGTTCGGCGTGGTGCTGTGCGCCCGCCCCGGCATCGGCGCGATCACCCTGGCGCTGCTGTTCGCCCTGTTCAACCTGATCGCCGGGACCTGGATGCTGGTGCAGGGCATCGAGCTGCGCCGCACCGGGAAGACCCTGCACTCCGTCAGGCCGGGAAAGTCGGAAAAGAAGGCGGCCTGAGCCATGTCTAGCCAAGAGGAACCACCCTCGGAGCGCAGAAGCTCCTCGGGCCGCACGGTAGACGCGAGACAGCTGTGGTCTGGCGGCGCGGCGACGGCGGTCGTCGCGGCGCTGATAGCGCTGGTCGGCATCCTGGTATGCCGGTGGCTGTTCAACATCCCCGTCCTGGCGCCGCGCCAGGACGGCGCGTGGGGCGATGCGTCCACTGCCGGGTATGCGATCGCGGCCGCCGCCGCCGCGCTGGTCGCGACGGCGATCATGCACCTGCTCCTGCTCGCTACGCCGCGGCCCCAGATGTTCTTCACCTGGATCATCGGACTGGCGACAGTGATCGCGGTTGCGTACCCGTTCAGCACCACGGCCCCGCTGTCCCAGAAGGTGGCCACCGCAGTCATCAACCTGGTGCTCGGCGCCGCCATCGGGTCGCTGATCAACGGGACCGCTGCGCGGGTGATACGGCGACGAGCGATCACTGGTGGCTACCAGCCCAACTACCCGTCGTCGACACTGGGGAACTGAGCTGCCGAGGTGGGACCCGTCGTCGCATGCCACGTCCGTGCCAGAACAGGCCGGAACTGCGGTCACCAACGGTCACCCACGGGCAGCGCGAACGGCCTCCGGCCGGCCGATTGTGAGAGGATGACTGGGCATGTCTGAGGACGGCCAGCGCGAACCGGGTAGCGGCGGCACGGCTCATCGCGGGCGGCCGGGAGCGGGACGGCCGCGGCAGGACGCCGGCGGGGAGAGTCCGCCGGGCGACGGTCAGGACCATGCGGGTACGCCGCGGCCCGACGCGCTGATTCCGGCGCTTGATGAGGGTCAGCTCGCCGCCTTGCGCGAGATCGGGCGCGGGTGGGACCGGGTGTCCGCTGACCCGCAGGTGTGGCGGCAGGCGCTGCCGGTCGACCCGGCCCTGGGTGAGTACCCCGAGGCCAGCGAGGTCCGCCCGGGCCTGTTCACCCGGTTCGTACCCGTCGCGGGACAAGACGGGCAGCTGCCGCCGATCCAGACCACGAGCGTTTCCGAGACGCCGCCCACGCCGCTGGGCCGGGCCGGCCAGGCACTGAAGCGGCTGGTCATCGGCCCACCGCTGGACGCCAGCGCGATCGCGGTGGAGCGGATGCGCAAGCTCGTGGCGCTCCCCGTGCTGTCGGCGGACGCGCCGTCCTCGGTCGCCTACGGGCCCCAGGCGATGCTGGCCGTCCTGGTCCTGGCCGGCCTGCCCGGCTTGTCGTACTCGCTGCCCGTCGGCGCGGCGATCG
>JBKQQQ010000856.1:0-7668 GCA_052144275.1 Streptosporangiaceae bacterium | reverse complement strand
GCTTGCCAATTCTGCGTACCCGTGGCAGCGGCGCGCCCAGATCGCCCGCACCCACGCATGACTGAGGGAGCCTGTCACGCCGAGGGCTTGTTCCGGGGATACACACCAGAAGCGCGTAAAGCAGACTCTCATCCGCGCGGAACGACGCGTTCTGCGCACTCCCCCCACCGAACGCCAGAGAACCAAGCTCGGGTGAGTCGGCGGGGGGAGTCTCAGCCGGCGACCAGGAACAAAGGTCCTAGCGCATACCCCGAGATGATCCAAGCCGGAACGAGCGCCGTAGACCAGACCTTCGACGTGCTGCGGTCCATGTAGTACCAGTCTGCGCCCGCGAGGTACGCCGTGGCCGTATGCCACACCACGACCACGGCAATGACCAGCACGCGGAGGTTGTCCGCCCACTGCTCCCGCTGACCAGGCTCAGCAGGGATCTCCTGGGGCGAAGCGAGAATTTCATGTGACGAGGCCATGGCGCTCTCCTCAGTCACCCAGGATGATTCCGGTACCACGGCCCCTGCAGGGTCAAACGTCCCCGGGCGGGCACTCGGAAGTCCCCTATTCGGCTGCTTGCTGCGAGCATCGGGCAGCCGTCCGCGGCGTCACGGATCAGCCGGTTCGGCGTCCCTCACGGACGGCTCCATCGCCCTCAGCTACTGCACCCTCATGCGGCAGACCAAGGCATCGGCCCACGGCCGCATCCGCTTCGGAAGAACCGGGCAAACATTACCTGCCCGGGCGGTGGATGTTCGGCACTGTGATCCGCTCCGGCTGCCTACTCGCCGACACACCGCATTCACCCAGGCCGGCCAGCCCGGCAGCCCGGTGTGCCTGCCCACGGGCCCTGGCCGTCGAACTCATGCCATTTTCGGCGCCCCGAAGCCCGGATGGTGACGTCACGTAGCGGGAATGAGCAAGCTGTCCGCATGGGGTGGGAACCAGAGCGCTCATTGGTCATCGGAGGCGAGAGCCGCCGGTGAAAGCACTGCGGCGTTTTCGATGAGTTCCCTGAGTTCGGCGCCGAAGCGGGTGGCGGGTGCTCCGTCCACCACGTTGTGGTCGATGACGAGGGTGAGATCCAGGACGTCACGGATCTCGACCTGGCCGTTGACAGCGCGCGGGCGCTGGGTCATCCCGCCGACGACCACCTCCAGTGACATCATGGTCGGGGGGGTGAGGCCGAATCCGCCCCCGCCAGCGAACATGCCCACGGCGGTCACGGCGACCGTGCCGACGCGCTGCCGGACCGCGACCGATCGTGACATCACGGCGTACATCGCCGGGACCACGCCCGGAATACGGGTAGCGGCCGGCGCGGCTCGTTCAAGCCACCTGCCGCTGCCGCTGGCCGATGGCTCGCGTTTGACACGGTGCAGCTCGGCCGTCAGATCAGGCACGTCCCGGATATCGGCGTCGCGCAGGACATGAGGAAGGCCGAACGGGCCTTGCGGGGTCGCGATCTCGACAATCGTGGTCACATCGACGTGGCGATGGGTCACCAACTGCCCCCGCCAGTTGCGGTAGGCATGGACATCCGGGTGAGCCGCCGCGGCGCGGGCGACGCTGGCGACGACGAAGGCGGTCAGGGACCAGGGCGGATCGTGGGAGGCAAGGAGCCGGTTCGCCGTGGTCACGTCCACATCGACCAGCCCGACCATCGGTGCCATTCGCCGGCCGGCGCGCAGCGCCGCAGTGACCAGACGCCGGCTGGACGGAAATGGCCGCGCCTGAACCCGGCGTGGACGCTCAACTGCCATGAACCTAGTCTGACGCTAGGGCCTCGCCTGCGCGGCCTGCCGGGACGGCCGGTCTGCGGCGGTACAGGTGACTGGCCTCCGGTACCCGAAGGGCGCGTGCCCGGGACGACGCCGCGATGGAGACTAGGAGCAGCTTGTCCGCCGGGTGTCCGCTGACGGCCGGCTAGCGGCAGCCGTCCCGGCTAGGGCTCCGTGGAACAGGCTGCGGAAGGGGGGCCGGGAATGACCGCATCACTCGATGAGCGTGCGCTGAAGGCCAGGGTCGGCGAGATCCTCAACCGCTGGCCGGTCGCTGGCCTGGCCGTCGGGGTGATCCGCGGCGGATCCCTGGCGTGGTTCCACGGGCACGGCGTCGCCGACGTAGGCTCGGGCACGCCGGTCGGCCCGGACACCGTGTTCCGGATCGCCTCGGTGACCAAGACCATCACGGCGGTCGCCGTCATGCAGTTGCAGGAACGGGGACTTGTTGACCTGGACGCGCCGGCCAGCCGCTACCTGCGCGCCTTCCGGCTGATACCCGCCAGGCCGGGGTTCCGGCCTGCCACGCTGCGGCACCTGCTGACTCACACCGCCGGGGTCCGGGCCGTACGCAAACCCTCCGACCTGCTGCGGCCGGTACTGGGCTGGGGCGTGCCCGCGGGCCGGCCGGTGCCCCCGCTGGCCGAGTACTACCGCGACGGCCTGCGCATCGACACCGAGCCAGGCACCAAGTGGGCGTACTCCAATCACGGGTTCGCCGCGCTCGGCCAGATCGTCGAGGACGTCACCGGAACCCCGCTCGACCGCTACCTGCGCGAGCACGTGTTCGGCCCGCTCGGCATGGAACACTCCGACCTGCTCCGGTCCGAGCGGGTGCGGCCCCGCCTGGCTACCGGATACCAGCTCAGCTCCCGCGGGCTCAAGGCGGTCACCGACCGCGAGGTCGTGCAAGCCGCCGCCGGCGCGGTCTACTCCACCACCAGCGACATGGCCCGCTACGCCGCAGCCCTGCTGGGCGGCGGTGCAGGCGAGCACGGCCGGGTGCTGCAGCCCGGAACCCTCGCCACCATGTTCCAGCCGCACTACCAGCCCGATCCCCGCATACCCGGCATGGGCCTGGGGTTCTTCCGCGGCCACGCCGGCGAGCACCAGACCGTAGGCCACGACGGGATCTGGACCGGTTTCCACTCCACGCTGCTGCTCGCCCCAGGCCAGGGCACCGGTGTCGTCGCGTTCGCCAGCACCGGTCCGTTCGGCCCGCTGGCCGCGCCGGGTCCGGTCGCCCATGCGGTACTGCGCAGCCTGCTCGATCTCCCCGACGACGCCGTGCGCGCCGGCGTCCCGGACCAACCCGCGGCCTGGAGCGACCTGTGCGGCTGGTACTCCCTCGGGCCGGGCGTGCTCACCGATCCCCAGCCGCGGATGCTCGGCCCCATCGAGGTCACCGTCCGCCACGGCCAGCTGGTCATCCGCGGGCAGATCCCGGTCCCCGCGATCCGCCGGGGACTGCGCCTGTATCCCGACGGCGACGACCCGGACGCCTTCCGCATCGAGCTCCCCGGGTTCGGGTCGGGCACCTCCCAGGTCGTATTCAGCCGCGGCCCCGCAGGTGACGTGACGGCCATGCACCTCGGAGTTCAGCCGCTGACCTTCCGCAAGCGGCCCGGCATCCAGCACCCCACCCCCCGGGCGGCTGGCGCGCTCGCGGCCGGCATCCGGGCACTCGCCATGGGCCGCCGGCTCCGCTACGAGCGCGCGGGCTCAGAACGACCATTCGGTACGGGCGCAAACGATCAGACCGCTGAACCATGAATGACGCAGAACGGCGGTTCGCGCTCACGTTGAGACCGCGGTCCGTAACCGCCTTGCGGCCGATGTCATCGGGCGACGTGGGCCTTCTTCGCCTGGCGGCTGGGGCCGCCAGGCGAAGTGCTCTCAGCGAGTGTGGGTTACCGGCGGCACCCGCGATATACGCGGCGACGATGTAAGTGGCATGCCGGTCCAGGCTGCCACGGGGCACGGTCGTACCGCATTGTTGTTCTCGGATCCGCATGCGAGGCAGCTTCTTGGACATCGCGCAGCGGGACCCCGGCGTCCAGCGCGGCGGTAATGAACGCGTGCCTGAGCGTGTGAGGCGTCACGGCCTTGGTGATCCCGGCGCGGCGCGCCACCTTGCGGACGATCCGTCCGGCGCCGTGCCGGTCCAGTCGCCGCCCGTCACCGGCCAGGAAAACGTGCCCGTCCGTTCGTTCGCCGACGACCAGGTCGATCGCCCGGGCGGTGCGCGGCGCCAGCGGGATAGTAACGACCTTGCCGCCCTTGCGGGTGATGGTCAGGGTCCGGTGCCCGCGTTCCAGGCCCAGGTGCTCGACGTCGGCGCCGGTGGCCTCCGACACCCGCAGCCCGTTCAGCGCGAGCAGGGAAATCAGCGCATGCTCAAGCGCCGGGCCGAGCCCGGCGGCGATAAGCAAGGCGCCCAGCTCGTTGCGGTCCAGGGCGGTCGCGACTCATAATCCAGGCGCGGCCGCCGCAAATGGGCGGCCGGGGAGTGCTCGAGGAGCTCTTCCTCGTCCGCGTACTTGTAGAACCCGGCGATGGTGCACAGCCGGCGGGTAACGGTGGCGCGGCCGCGCCCTTTGGCTTCCAGGTCGCGTGCGAAGCTTTCGATGTCGGCGCGGCGGACGGCGAACAGGCCCAGGGAGCGGGCGCGGCACCAGGAGGTGAACTGGCGTAGGTCCAGCGCGTAGGCCTCGCGGGTCAGGCCGCGGTACCCGGCCAGGAACCCTGCGAGCGCGAGCCGTTCGGGGTCAGTGAAGACGGGCTGGATCGTGACGAGGGCAGTAGATCGGGCGGCAGTGGTCATCGGGCACCTCCTGGTCGGGCTGAGACCCGGAGGGCTGGGCCAGCTGCGGGTCCCAGCGATTGAGCTGGAGCCCAACGTAAGCCGCGCTTGCCGGTCACACCACGTCACAACCAGTCCGAGAGAGGGTGATGTCGGCAGCCGGGGATGCGTTCGAGATCGCCGAATCCGTGCGCGTCTTCGCTGATGCCTGGCCTATTGGCAGTTCGCGCAGAACGACCCGTACTGAACGGTGCCGGAGCTTCAGTTGAAGACGATCCGGTTGAAGCGCCGGGGCCCAACCTTGATGGTCACGGTGGCGTCGATAACCAACTCGCCCGAGGGTGCCTTCTGGCCGTTGAGGCTGACGCCGCGGCCCGCGATGAGTCGGCGGGCGTCTGACTTCGACGAAGCGGCCCCGATGCTGACGAGGAGGTCTGCCAGGTGCATCGGATCATGCAACGTCACTTCTGGGATGACGTCCGGCTGGCCTCCCAGCTGGTGAGTGCGTTCGAAGGCCCGCTGAGCAGCGTCGGCGGCGCGGCTGCCGTGGTAGAGCCCGACGATCCGGTGGCCGGGCTGCTTCTTGGCCTCCATCGGGTGAAGCGCGCCGCTTGCCAGGGCGGCAATGAACTCCTCGCCCGGCCCCGCCGGCCAGTCGGTCACCAGCCGCACCCACTGGGGCATCACGTGGTCCGGGATGCTCATGATTTTGCCGAACTGCCCGGCCGGGCTGTCGGTCAGGCCGATGTAGTTCCCGCGGGACTTCGACATGCGGTCGGTGCCGTCGGTGCCGGCAAGGACGGGGAAGGTAAGAGCGACACAGGGTGGCTGCCCGGATGCCTCCTGGAGTCTGGCGCCGGCCATGATATTAAACAGTTGCCCTGTCGCTCCAAGCTGCACGTCGGCGCGCAGATGCACGGCGTCGTAGCCCTGAAGCAGGGCGCAGAGAAACTCGTGAAGCCCGACCGGGTCACCGCGCTCCACGCGGCGCCGGTAGTTGTCCCGCGCCAGGAACTGCTGCACCGCGAACGTGGACGCGAGTTCCAGGATCTGGGGCACGGCGAGCCCCGCGAGCCAGTCACCGTTCGCAACCACCTCCGTCCGCGCGGGATCGAGGATCGTGGAGGCCTGCCCGGCGTAGCTTCGCGCCGCCGCGGCTACCTCGTCCTCCGATGTGCGCGGACGCCGCGCCGCCCGGTCGCTCGTGTCGCCGGCCATCGCGGTCATCGTGCCCACCACGACGATCACGTGATGACCGAGCCGCTGGAACCGTTTCATCGCCCGCAGCGTGATCGAGTGAGCCAGGTGCAGGTCCGGAGCGGCCGGGTCGTACCCGGTGCAGACGCGCAGCGGGCGGCGCTCGCCGGCGGCTACCGCCAGACGGGCCCGCAGCCGGTCCCGCATGGAAGCCTCGAGCTGAGGGTCTCCGAACTCGCAGCCTTCCATCAGCATCCCGGCTTGCTCGCCGGAGGCCGCGGCATTGCTCATCGGCCGCACTTGACGGCCTGCAGGGTGTAGCTGTGCGGCAGCCGCCAGGGCTGGTCGGCCAGCCGCCACTCACCGCCGCCGATGCGTTCCATCTTGCCGGGCAGGGCCTCCCACGGCACGCTGTCGTGCTCGGTCAACCCGGTGATCTGCATGCCCGCATCCAGCAGCGCGGTGACGATCTCGCCCAGGCCGTGGTTCCATTCGTGGGTGATGGTGTGCCGGAATACCACGTCGGTCTGGACGTAGGTGCTGGCGTCATCGAAGACCATCGGCTCGTCCCGCTCGAAGTAGGGGTACCGCACCACGAGCAGGTTGTCCTGGCGTGCGTCGTCCAGGACCCATAGCATCGGGTGGCCCTCACGCAAGAACAACCGCCCGCCCGGCCGCAGCAGGTCAGCGACCACCGCGGCCCAGCGGCGGATGCCCGGCAGCCAGCACAGGGCGCCGATACCGGTGAACACCAGGTCAAAAGCGCCGCGCCCGAGCACCTCGACGGCGGAATAGACATCAGCCTGCACGAACCTGGCATCGGCGCCGATCCGCCCGGCCAGGCGCCGCGCCTGCTCTACCGCCGGCGCGGAGAAGTCCAGCCCGGTCATCGACGCGCCCAGCCGCGCCAGCGATACCGTATCGGTGCCGATGTGACACTGCAGGTGCACACCGCGCAGCCCGCTGATGGCGCCCAGCCGGGGAAGGTCAAACCGGACGACATGGCTGAGGAAACCAGGATCGGCGGCATACCGCTCCAGCTGATAATCCGGGGATGCCGCATGAGCCGGAACGCGCTCATCCCAGCTGGCCCGGTTAACGCTCCGGTAGTCCTCCATGCCGGTACGATCCCACCTGCCCGCTGCCGGGAAACATCCCGCGTCGCGGATCCGCCACGGGATGGCAGTCAAGGCGGACAGCCGCCTGTCACGTACGGTGAGTGTCCGCCAGGCACCAGCGCCAGTGCTTTAGCGCCGCCGGATCCGAGCTAGCGCTTGCTGCGGGGATTCATGGGCGATGGCAGGCATATCATCCAATACGCGCTACAGCGATCGCCGAGATCCCGGAGCTGAGAGCCGCGGATAACGGCGGCTACTTGCGCGTGCCTGATCGCTGTCGTGGTTACGGGGTGCAACCGGATGTTGATGCAGCCATTTGGCCTCAAGCGCTGGGCACGGCCCGCCGGCGGCCTGTCCGGCCTCGGGCAGGTGCCAGCTGCACGGAGGCTGCGCCGCCACGCAGGCGATGGCTGGCGTGCCGCGCCTGAAGTACCAGTCCGCGCCCCGATGGGCGATGGCACAACGCGACAACGCCATCTGAGTTGCAGTTCGCCTGAATCCAGCGCCGGACGGCCGTCGCCGGCTCCTGCTCTCCACAGGAAGACCGCGGGCGGGCATCCGGTTCCTGCATCAGGACGACTTGGTTCAGCGGGTGACAATGCTGGTGATGCGGGCACCGGAGCACAGACGAAGGAGGACCCGATGAGCGACCTGCAGGCCATCGCCGACCGCGTTGAGATCGAGGCGCTGCGCGGCGAGTTCACCGACGCGGTAATGATGCACGACTACGACCGTCTCGCGTCACTGTTCACCCAAGACGGCACGGTGCGGCTCCCCC
>JBKQQQ010000855.1:0-5620 GCA_052144275.1 Streptosporangiaceae bacterium | reverse complement strand
GCAGCAGCCCGTCGCTTATTCCGCCGATCGTGCGCCAGGATGGCAGCTGCGCCATCAGAGCGGCCATCGTGCCACGCGGCAGCGGCTGGCCTCTCGCGCCACCGGGAAGCGTCAGGAAGACTTCCTGACCAGCCTCACTGCCGACTAGGCCCGCGCCCGCCACCAGAACCTGGACCGGGCCGCCCGCGCTGTGCCTTATCCAGCCGATAGCCAGGGCGGACGAGCCATTTTCCTTGGCTTCCGCCCCGACGTGATACGCCGCGATCAAGGCGGCGAGCCGCTGGGTCCGGCCCGGGTCGTTGGGCCGGTCCTGCGCGGGTGGTGCCGCGTCCGCGTCGGAGCGCCGCGGGATTTCGGTAACCCGGTAGGCGTCGAGTTCGTTCAGCGCGTCCCAAGCTAATGTCACGACGCCCCTTCCCACTTCTGTTTAAACCGTGCCATAAGCACATTGGCCTCATCCTCGCTGATCTGGTGAAGTTCTTCTGTGGCCTCGCCGCGCTTCCATTCGGCAATGACCGTATCCCGCTTCCAGGTGAGATCCTGACGAAGCATTTCGTCTTCTATGCCGCCCTCAGACAACCAGCGGCGGCGTGCCAGCCCGTCCGGATTCGCTCTATCCCCGGCATTGAGGGTAACCGCATAGTAGGTGACTTTCTCACTCACGATTGTCCGACTGACCTCTCACGTAGTGGGTAATAGTCTCAGCTCCTGGCGGCACGGGAATTGCCGCAACGATCAGCCTTTGTCGTTCCTCTAGCTGTTCACGTTCCCTTGGCGGAGTCCTTGTATCGCACAACTTCTCATAGATATCGTGTGTCTCCTGCTTGGCGTCCCAGCTCTCCGGGGTATGAAACTGGACCTCGAACAGGACCCCGCTGTCGGCATCGCACCATCGGCTGTTGACGCCCCGGTAGTCCCCCTCGTTCCACGAGGGCTTTCTTATCCTGAGGTCGTATCCGCGGTCACGGAGTTCCTGGGTCGCATCGGCCACCCCAGCCGTGTAGTCCCCGGTTGGAAACAGGAACGTATAGCGGATGCCGTCGTGGATCGCCGAGACGAGCTCACTGCAAGGTTGACCAGGATAACGTTCGATCATCTTGGCTAGCTTTTCCTTGAAGCGGTCGGGGGATTTGAGGGCGAACTTCTCGGTGTCCGGCACTAGGGTGCCATGGGTTAGTTCGGCTTCGACGCGGCGCATCGCGGGAGTTAGGCCCCCTTCGCCGTAGCTGCCCTCCGCGTCGCGGCCCTCGGCGGCCCGGCGGACGGCGAGTCCCTCATCTGCCACGCGGTTGGCTTCCGGGCCGAGTTCCAGCCCTTTCCACTTCCATCCGCCGTCGCCGAGCCGCGGCCCGTCGGGGCGCCCGCCGATGGACGTGCGCCCACAGGCCTGGTCGTAGGCGCGAAGGTCACGGTAACACTCCTCGCGGTCGCGAGCCTCGGCTGACCTCTCGGCCGCCGGGAAGTGGTCATGCTCGGCTACCCGATCATCGGCGGCATCGCCGTCAGCGGGATCGTCGACGCTCATCCGCACACCGTGTTTGCCGCGAGCGCAACCAATTGCCGCCAATCAACACGTTTGCCCGTTACCGATACGAATACCTTAAGCACGCAGAGTCGGACTTAGGAAGGCCGCCGTGCCCTCTGGCCGGTGCCGCTTAAGGATCTCGGGTCGCGCACCGCGTCGTCCCGGGTGGCCCACGGTGACCGGGCGGGATCGTAGAGGGGGTAAGGCTCGTAGCCTGGAGGGTACCCGTATCTCCAGTCGGGCCGGTGCCTGTATTCGTTGCCCAGCGGCCCCTCGTCGTCCCGGCCTTCGGGCCAGTACGGCGGCGGCAGCGTCCGCCAGTCGGAGGGGTTGTACCGGCGGCGGCGCGGCTCGGATGGTGGCCGCTGTCGGTGCGATCTCGCCTTGATCTGCAGGACCACGAATGCGCCGACGGTCAGCACCGCCACGGCAACCAGCGCGATCCGGCCCGCGACCGAACCACTGCCGCCCTGATGGGCCGCCGCCAGCCACGCCAGTGGAGTCGTGGCCGCGGCGCGGCGCCCAGCTGCCATCGCCTCACCTGCCTTCCCCCGCGCGGGATACGTTCTCATCGACCACGCCACCAAGGCGCGATCGGCTGCGTGACCGGTGCCGCGGCCGCCATTAGTGAAAGAAGGCGGTGGTCATGGCCTGCGGATCATTTCGTTCATGCCCCGCAGACCGTGACCTTTCATGGCGGCCGCGCGCACTGGCCACTAACCCCGATTACGGGCAGCCAGCCAAGCCCGGTTCGGCCCAGGCAGGTTGCGTAATTTTTCCGTCACAAGTCGTGAGCATCACCGAGGACCCGGGTCAGGTAGGAATTGCCGAACCTGGCTTCGGGGTCGACCTCGGCGCGGACCTGGCGGAAGTCGTCAAAGCGGGGGTAGAGCGGACGGAGGCGTCCGGCGTCAAGCGAATGGAGCTTGCCCCAGTGCGGCCGGCCCGCGACCTCCGCCACGATGGACTCGAACCGGTCGAAGTAGGCCCGGTACGGCAGCCCGGCGTACTGGTGGATCGCCACGTAGGCGGACTCCCGGCCGTAGGCGGTGGAGAGCCAGATATCGTCGGCGGCCGCCACCCGCACCTCGACCGGGAACATGACGGGATCGGGCAGGCGGGGCACGGCGCGGCGCAGTTCGGCGATCACGTGGCCCAGTGATTCACGTGGAACGGCGTACTCGGACTCGGCGAAGCGGACCCGGCGGGGGGTCACGAACACCCGGTGGGACAGGTCGGCATAGGACCGGGAGGACAGCGCGGCCGACGAGAACCTGTTCAGCGCGGGGATGAGGCGCGGCCTGGCCCGGCCGATCCGGCACAGCGTCCCGAAGGCGGCGTTTTCCATCACCTCGAACTCCCAGAACCTCCGCCACCCCGGCATCGTCCTAGAATCCCCAGCGTGCCTAGGTCCCGCCGGCCGGGCCGCCGAGCCACCGGGCGATATCCGGTTGTTCCGCTTGACCAGGGCCTTGCGGCCGTAGGGGAACCAGTAGAACTCGAAGTGGTCGTTGGTGTCGGCCAGCGCGTCGAACTGCTCGAGGACCTCTTCTACCGGCACCGGACGCTCGTCCGCCAGCAGCGTGAACGACGGCACGCAGCGCAGCGTCACGCTGGTGATCACGCCGAGTGCGCCGAGGCCGATCCGTGCGGCCGCGAAAAGCTCAGGCCGCGATGTGGCCGAACACGACACCACCGACCCGTCCGCCAGCACGAGCTCGAGCGATTCCACCTGAGTGGCGAGCCCGCCGAGCCGGGCGCCGGTGCCGTGCGTGCCGGTGGACAGGGCGCCCGCCAGCGTCTGCGCGTCGATGTCCCCGAGGTTGGCCATGGCCAGCCCGAGCCCGCCAAGCTCGGCATTGAGGGCCCGCAGCGTGGTCCCCGACCGTACGGTCACCAGGCCCGTCCCGGTGTCCGCGGCGGTGATCCCGGTCCACTGGGACAGGTCGAGCGCCACCCCGGAGGTCGCCGCGACCGCGGTGAACGAGTGCCCGCTGCCGAGCGCGCGTACCCGCAGCCCGGCCGACGCCGCGTCCTTGACCGCGGCCGAGATCTCGGCCTCACTGCGAGGCCGGCACCAGCGCGCCGGGGTTGCCGTCGCCGTCCCGGCCCAGTTCCGCCAGGCGCGGGGCGCCGCGGGGGCTGTACGAGAGGAAGCCTTCATTACCGCACAGTATTCATATTTCCGCAGCGCTGGTCTACTGTGCGAGCATGTCAGTCGACCAGGGCCGCGGCCTCGCCGAGCGAGCGGCGGCGAATCCCCGCCAGGCCGCCCGCGCGCGGTACGACCGCGCCACCGCGGACCTCGACCCGCCGCTGGCCATCGTGGACCTGGGCGCCTTCGACCGCAATGCCGCCGACATGACCCGCCGGGCGGCGCTGACCGGGAACGGGGGCCGGCCGATCCGGGTGGCCACCAAGTCGCTGCGGTGCCGCTACCTGATCGAGCGCGCGCTGGCCACGCCCGGCTACCGGGGTGTCATGTGCTACTCGCTGGCCGAAGCCCTCTGGCTGCACGCCATGGGCACCAGCGACGACCTGCTGGTGGCCTACCCCACCGTGGACAGGCGGGCGCTGCGGGCGCTGGCCGCCGACGGCCAGGCCAGGCAGTGCATCACGATCATGACCGACTCCGACGCGCACCTGGACGTGGTGGACCGCGCCCTGGGTGACGGCCACCCGGAGATCCGGGTCTGCCTGGACCTCGACGTCTCCTGGCGCCCGCTGGGCCGCAGGCCCATGGTGCACATCGGCACCAGGCGCTCTCCGCTGCACACGCCGGAGCAGGCGGCGGACTTCGCGAAGGCGATCACGCGCCGTGCGGGCTTCCGCCTGGCCGGCGTGATGGGGTACGAGGGACAGATCGCCGGCCTGGGTGACGCGCCGCCCGGGCATCCGCTCAAGGCCCGGCTGATCAGGCTGATCCAGGGCCGTTCGGTCCCGGAACTCAACCGGCGCCGGGCCGAGGCAATCCGCCTGATCCAGGCCCTGACCACCCTGGAGTTCGTGAACGGCGGCGGGACAGGCAGCCTGGAGTCGACCGCGCGGGACACGTCGGTGACCGAACTCACGGCGGGTTCTGGGCTGGTCGGCCCCACCCTGTTCGACGCGTACCGCCGGTTCACCCCCGAACCCGCCTTGCTGTTCGCGCTGCCGGTGGTGAGAAGGCCGGGCCCGGGTATCGCCACGCTGTTCTCCGGCGGCTACGTCGCCTCCGGCACGGGCACCCCGGACCGGCTGCCGCGGCCGTACCTGCCCGCAGGCCTCAGCCTCACCGGAGTCGAGGGCGCCGGCGAGGTCCAGACGCCGGTGCGCGGCACCTCCGCCGGCCACCTGCAGCCCGGCGACCGGGTCTGGCTACGCCACGCCAAGGCCGGCGAACTCGCCGAGCGCTTCGGTGCATACCACGTGATCCACGACGACGGGCAGGTCACGGTCGTACCCACGTACCGGGGCGAGGGCCAGTGCTTCGGGTAGCACCGCTCCCGAGTGGCCAGAACCACGATTAGCCGGTCCGTTCGGTCCGTTGAACGGCCGTGCCGGCGCGGCCGGTGAAATTCATGCCGAACGGGCTGTATCACCCGCCCCCTCGTAAGCCTCTTCCAACCGTGGCGGCACCACGACCGTCGTATCAGTGACATGGCTCACTGAGCCGCTAAGGAAATTGAGAGCTGAGGGGTTGGAAATCCATGTTGACCACGAATGCGCGCAGAGCCCGACAGGTCGCGGGCTGGGGGGTCTGGGCCGGTGTTGCTTGTATTGCCTTGCTGGTTACCGCTTGTAGCTCATCGGGTAGCCCGGCGGCGGTGTCAACCTCGAGCCAGGCGAGCGCCCCGGCCACGGCGTCCAGCCCGACATCGGCGGCCGGCTCCGGGTCGCCGAGCGGCCCGGCCTTGGCGCCCACGAGGCCGCCGACCTCACCAAGCGTGACCGCCTCGGCCGCCGGGGCCAGCACCTTCCTGGCCCAGGCCCAGGACATTAACGGGACCGTGCTGTACCGGCCGGCGTGTAATTCGGGTTGCCCGCTATCCGGTGATTCCACCGCGATTCTTGACAAGATGTCCTGGGCCACGTGGTCCGCCACTGAGGCCGTCG
>JBKQQQ010000854.1:0-6323 GCA_052144275.1 Streptosporangiaceae bacterium | reverse complement strand
ACCGGTTCGTGGCGCCCGCCGACGCTCCCGGGTACCTGCCGCCGGTCATCAGCGCCCGGGTCGCCGCCGCGGTGCGCGGCCGCGACACCGGGATGACCGCCTACCTGCCGTGGAGCGAGCCATGAGCGTGGCGCGGATCCCTAGCCGACCCGCGCCTTGCCTGCGATGGGTGACCTGACCTCGAGCTGGCCGAGCAGGGTCGCCGTGGCGGCCGCCACGGCGTCGACCGCGTGGCTGAACGCCTCGGCGTTGTGCCCGGCGGGCGAGCGGAAACCGCTGATCTTCCGGACGTACTGCAGCGCGGCGGCACGGATATCCTCGTCCGTCACCTGCTCGGCGTACGGCGGGCGGAGGGTCTTGATGCTTCGGCACATGATTTGACCGTACCCGCGCTTCGGGGGTCCGGGGGTCATCCCCCCGGGCTAGCACTGCCCAGTCCGAGCAGGCCCTCCAGGCCTACGGTGAGGCCGACCGGGAGGGACCCGATCCCGCGGACGGCGAGCAGCACCCCCGGCATGAACGAGGCCCGGTCCAGCGAGTCGTGCCTGATCGTCAGCGTCTCCCCGGTCCCGCCGAACAGCACCTCCTGGTGCGCCACCAGGCCCGCCAGCCGCACCGAGTGGACGTGCACGTCGTCGACCGTGGCACCGCGCGCGCCCGGCAGCGCTGACGCGGTGGCGTCCGGCGGCGTGCCGAGGCCAGCCCCGGCACGGGCCGCCGCGATCAGCGACGCGGTGCGCAGCGCCGTGCCCGACGGGGCGTCGGCCTTGCCGGCGTGGTGCATTTCGATCACCTCGGCGGAGACGAAGAACCGGGCGGCCTGCTCGGCGAACCGCATCATCAAGATGGCGCCGATGGAGAAGTTCGGCACCACGAGAACGCGGACGTCCGGGTGGTCGGCCAGCCAGCCGCGCACCTCGTCCAGCCGCTCCCCGGCGAACCCCGACGTGCCCACCACCACGTCCAGGTCGTGCTCGACGCACCAGCGCAGGTTCTCCATGACCACGCCTGGGTGGGTGAAGTCGACTACCACGTCGCACCCGGTCAGCGCGTCCAGCGCGTCGCCCTGGTCGACCTCGGCGGCGACCTCGAGATCCGGGGTGTCGTGCACCGCACGGACCACCTCGCGCCCCATCCGCCCCCGGGCCCCCACCACCCCGACCTTGGTCATAGCCGCCTCCGCCTGGCTTTGCTTATCGTGTGCAGTTACCCCCCGTCAGACGGGGGCAACTGCACACGATAACGGATGAGTTAGGCCTGGAAGGCGCTGGCGTCGTCGAAGGGGCCGACGACGGCCAGGGTCTTGGGACGGGTGAGGATGTCGGCGGCGATGGCCCGGATGTCGTCGTGGCTGACGGAGTCGATCGCGGCGAGCACCTCCTCGACCGGTTCCAGCCGGGGATAGACCAGCTCGGACTTGCCGAGGCGGCTCATCCGAGAGGACGGGTCCTCCAGGCTGAGCACGATCGAACCGCGCACCTGGCCCTTGCCGCGGATGAGCTCGGCCTCGGTCAGGCCGCCCTCGACCACCCGGGTGATCTCATCGGTGCAGATGGCCAGCACCTCGTCGGCCTTGGAGGGCAGGCAGCCGACGTAGATGCCCCACATGCCGGTGTCGGCGTGCTGGCCGTTGAAGCTGTACACCGAGTACGCCAGGCCGCGCTTCTCCCGCACCTCCTGGAACAGCCGGGAGGACATGCCGCCGCCGAACGCGGCGTTCAGCACGCCGAGCGCGAACCTGCGCTCGTCGGTCCTGGCCAGCGCCTCGCAGCCGAGCACGAGGTTGGCCTGCTCGATGCCGCGGGAGACCAGCGTGGTGCCCACGCCGACCGCGCGGCCGTTGGAGTCTCCGGTCAGCCTGGGCACGGCGGGCTCGGCGGCCCGGTCCAGGGCCGGGCCGAAGGCCTCCCGGACCAGCTCGACCACCGTGTCGTGGTCGAGGTTGCCCGCCGCGGCCACCACCAGGTGCTCCGAGGTGTACCTGGCCTGGTAGTGCTCGAAGATCTGGTCCCTGGTGATCGCGTTGATCGAGTCCGTGGTGCCCAGGATCGGCCGGCCCAGCGGGGTGTCGCCGAACAGCTTGGCGGTGAACGCCTCGTGCACGGTGTCCGAGGGGTCGTCCTCGTTCATCGCGATCTCTTCGAGCACCACGTTGCGCTCGGCGTCCACGTCCTTCGGCGTGATCAGCGAGCTGGTCACCATGTCGGACAGGATGTCCACGGCCAGCGGCAGGTCCGCGTCGAGTACCCGCGCGTAGTAGCAGGTGTACTCCTTCGCGGTGAACGCGTTCATCTCGCCGCCGACCGCGTCCATCTCCGAGGAGAGCTCCAGCGCGGTCCGCCGCCTGGTGCCCTTGAACAGCAGGTGCTCCAGGTAGTGGGTCGCGCCCGCGTGCGCCTCGTCCTCATCACGGGAGCCGACGCCCACCCAGATGCCGAGCGCGACGGAGCGCACCGCGGGCAGGAACTCGGTGACTACCCGCAAACCGCCGGGAAGGACCGTGCGACTGACACCGTGGACTCGTTCGGTACCCATCTACTCGTGATGCCCGCGGGTACGGTGCCGGGTCCGGCGCTGTCCGTCCTGGCCGTCACGGTCGCCGCCGCGGTCACGGTCCCCGCCGCGGTCGCCGCGGTCTCGGGGCCCGCCGGAGCGCTCGCCACCGGAGCGCTCGCCGCGCGAGTCGCCGCCTGACAGGTCCTCGCCGGCGGCCTCGCGCTCGACCACCTCGACCGGGACCAGCGACAGCTTGCCGCGGTCGTCGACCTCGCGGATCTCGACCTGGATCTTGTCGCCGATGTGCACCACTTCGTCGATGTTCTCGATCCGCCTGCCGCCGTGCAGCTTGCGGATCTGGGTGATGTGCAGCAAGCCGTCCTTGCCGGGCAGCAGCGAGACGAAGGCGCCGAACGTGGTCGTCTTCACCACCGTGCCGAGGAACCGCTCGCCGACCTCGGGCATGTGCGGGTTGGCGATCGCGTTGATCGTGGCCCGCGCCGCCTCGGCCGACGTCCCGTCGGTGGCCCCGATGTAGATGGTGCCGTCGTCCTCAATCGTGATCTCGGCGCCGGTGTCGTCCTGGATCGAGTTGATCATCTTGCCCTTCGGGCCGATGACCTCGCCGATCTTGTCCACCGGGACCTTGATCGTGATGATCCGCGGGGCGTAGACGGACATCTCGCCCGGCTCGGTGATGGCGCCGCGCATGACGTCCAGGACAGTCATGCGGGCTGCTCGGGCCTGCTTCAGGGCCGCGCCGAGTACCGAGGCCGGGATGCCGTCGAGCTTAGTGTCCAGCTGCAGCGCGGTGATCACCTGCTCGGTGCCGGCCACCTTGAAGTCCATGTCGCCGAAGGCGTCCTCGGCGCCGAGGATGTCGGTCAGCGTCACGTACTGCCCGCCCTCGTGGATCAGGCCCATCGCGATGCCGGAGACCATGTCCTTCAGCGGGACACCGGCGTCAAGCAGCGACATGGTGGAGGCGCAGACCGAGCCCATCGACGTCGACCCGTTGGAGCTGATCGCCTCCGATACCTGCCGGATCGCGTAAGGGAACTCCTCCCGCGTCGGCAGCACCGGAAGCAGCGCGCGCTCGGCCAGCGCGCCGTGGCCGATCTCGCGGCGCTTCGGCGAGCCCACCCGGCCCGTCTCCCCGGTCGAGTACGGCGGGAAGTTGTAGTTGTGCATGTAGCGCTTGGTGCGCTCCGGGTTGAGCGTGTCGATCATCTGCTCCATCCGGAGCATGTTCAGCGTGGTCACGCCGAGGATCTGGGTCTCGCCGCGCTCGAACAGCGCGGACCCGTGCACCCGGGGCAGTACGTGCGTCAGCGCGGCCAGCGGCCGGATGTCGGTCAGGCCGCGGCCGTCGATGCGCACCCCGTCCCTGATGATCCGCTCCCGGACCAGCTTCTTGGTCAGCGACCGGAACGCGGCGCTGATTTCCTTCTCGCGGCCTTCGAACTGCTCGGCGAGCTTCTCTTTCGCCAGCGCCTTGACCCGGTCTGTCTCCGCCTCGCGGTCGTGCTTGCCCGCGATCGTGAGCGCCTGGGCCAGTTCGTCGGAGACCTCGCGCGCCACCGCCTCGTAGACGTCCTCGGCGTAGTCGACGAAGACCGGGTACTCGGCCGCCTGGCCACCGTCGCCCGCCACCTCGGCGGCGAGCCGCTGCTGCGCCTCGCACAGCACGCGGATGAACGGCTTGGCCGCGTCGAGACCCTCGGCCACCGTGTCCTCGGTCGGCGCGACGGCGCCACTACCCTCGTCGGCGATCAGCTTGAGCGTCTCGGGCGTGGACTCGGCCTCGACCATCATGATGGCCACATCGCCGTCCTCAAGCACCCGGCCGGCGACCACCATGTCGAAGGTGGCGTGCGCGAGCTGCTCGTGGGTCGGGAAGGCCACCCACTGGCCCTTGATCAGCGCCACCCGCACCCCGCCGATGGGGCCGGAGAACGGCAGGCCGGCCAGCTGGGTGGACATGGACGCGGCGTTGATCGCCACCACGTCGTACAGGTGCTGCGGGTCGAGCGCGAGAATCGTCGCGACGATCTGGATCTCGTTGCGCAGGCCCTTGACGAACGACGGGCGCAGCGGCCGGTCGATGAGCCGGCAGGTCAGGATCGCATCCTCGGACGGACGGCCCTCCCGACGGAAAAACGAGCCGGGAATCCGGCCCACGGCGTACATGCGCTCTTCCACGTCCACGGTGAGCGGGAAGAAGTCCAGGTTCTCCTTCGGCTGCCTGGACGCCGTGGTCGCGGAAAGCACCACGGTCTCGCCGCCCAGCGTCACCAGGGCGGAACCGGCGGCCTGACGGGCCAGGCGGCCCGTCTCGAACCTGATCGTATGTACGCCAAATTCGCCGTTGTCGATGACGGCTTCGGCGCTATGGACACCCTCCACGGGTGAGACCTCCTTGCGGTAGATCCCGCACCCACCCGCCGCCGTGCCGCATGTGGCCTGGCTCGCCTAGGAGAGGCAGCCGGCCGGTCTTCGATCGAAGCCCTCGGGTACCGGCGGTACGCCGACCCGGGGACCACTACCGAGGACCGGCCATGGCGCTCGGGGCCGGGGGCTACGGGATGTCAGTGTTGTCGTTATTCAATTGTTCCTGGCCGGACCCGGAAGTCCGGACCGGGGCTCAGCGGCGGATGCCGAGGCGCTCCCGGATCGCGCGATAGCGATTGATGTCCTTCTTGGCCAGGTACTTCAGCAGCCTGCGGCGGCGGCCGACCAGCAGCAGCAGCCCGCGGCGGCTGTGGTGGTCATGCTTGTGCACCTTAAGGTGCTCGGTCAGGTGGTTGATCCGCCTGGTCAGCAGCGCGACCTGGACTTCCGGCGAACCGGTGTCACCCTCACTGGTCGCGTACTCCGCCAGGATCTCCTTCTTGACGGCGGTGTCGAGCGGCACGTGACTCCCTAAAATTAGCGCGAAACGGGTTCAGCGGGCTGATTCCCGATTAGAGGACAAGGCGGCCGCATGAGGGTGCAGCACGCCTCTCGCTCACCCGGCTAGTCGCCAGGCAGCGTTCCACACTACCACGGGCCGCGCGGCAGTCGCGCACCCGTTGAGGCGCTAGGCCCGCGCTTCTTAGACTGGGCAAATGCCCGACCTAAGCGTTGCGCGCCGCCTGCGGATGGGCCGCCTCCCGCAGTCCCTGCCGGGGAACCCAGGGTCCCGGCCCGCGTGGTGGCCCGCCTGGTCAGTGCCGGCCGCGCTGCGCACGCTGCGCGCGGTCCTGGTGATTCCGCCCTTGTTCGCGCTGACCTACGAGGGCATCGGCAACCTGCAGATGGCCCTGTTCGCCGCGTTCGGGGGGTTCGCAAGCCTGATCTTCGCCTCGTTCGGCGGCAGCAGGCGAGACAAGGCCATCGCGCACCTCGGGCTGGCCGTGATCGGCAGTATCGGGCTGGTCATCGGCACGGCGGTCAACGGGATCACCGCTCTGGCCGTCCTGGTCACGATCCCGGTGGCGTTCGGGATCTTCTTCGCCGGGGTATCCGGGCCCAACGCGGCCTCCGGCGTCACCGCCGCGCTGCTTCCCTTCGTGCTGTCGGTGGCCACGGCGGGCACGGTGAGCATGATCCCGGACCGGCTGGCGGGCTGGTGGCTGGCCTCCATCGTCTCGACCGTGGCCGTGCTGGTGTTTTCGCCGCCATCGCCGGGAGACCGGCTGCGCGCGGCGGCCGCAGGCTCGGCCCGGGCGCTGGCCGCCCACCTGGAAGCGGCGGTGAGCGGCACCGCCACCGCCGAGGACCTGGCGGCCTGCCAGACGGCCAAGCACGAGCTGATGAGCGCGTTCGCCAGCACGCCGTACCGGCCT
>JBKQQQ010000853.1:0-21644 GCA_052144275.1 Streptosporangiaceae bacterium | reverse complement strand
GCGCGAATTGATAACGCACCGCGACCTCGACGTTGAACGCGAACCGCCATTCTGGGGTGTGTCCTTAGGGGAGTGAGGCGATGTAGAAGGTCGCCGGCACGAACCGTGCTGTGCCAGTGATGGAGGTAGGTCCTCCGGGTTCGCCGTGCAGGCGGGGAGCCCAGACCACCGCAAGCTGCGCCGGTTAAGAGCCGGGGTGGTGAGCGTTGCGGGAAAGGCCCGCTGTCAGCGGGTCAGGTGTGCGGCGAGAAGACGAACGTGCGTGAACCACTGCTGACGCATCGATAGGCGGAACGATGGCATCATCTGCTGTGCACCCGCTGCGAGAACATGCTGCACCCCGGGCACACGGCGCTACCGGCGAGGGCACCCGCCCAGATGCCAGCGCGTCCGACACCACGCCGGCGACGAGTGCGAGCAGTGCCACACCGGCGATCGCGCGGGTCTCTCGCAGGTACGAATCGATTGACACCGATCGTCGAGGGCCGGGGCCGTGACGGGCTGTCAACGGCGACCTCTGGCTCGCGCGTTCCGGGTCCTAAACCCGTACCTCTGCTCAACCACGCTCCCGCCATCCTCAGCGGCCCTGGTAAGTGCGAAACGCGTTGCGCGCCTCGTTGACGAAAATATCGGGTTGTTCCATTGCGGCGAAGTGCCCACCGTGATCGACCTCGTTCCAGTACACGATGTTGGGCCACAGCCGATCCGCCCATGACCTGGGAGCTTTGAAGATCTCCCGGGGAAAGATGCTCGCCGCGATCGGAAAGTCGATCCTGCCGGCGTTGAACGGACCTGGTCCGGCCGGGGCGCACTCCATGTACAGCCGCATCGACGACGTGATTGTCTCGGTGAACCAGTACAGTGATATGTCGTCGAGCATTCGGTCGTTGCTCAGGGCGTCCTGTGGCTCCCCGCTATTGTCCGTCCATGCTTGGAACTTCTCGAGGATCCACGTGGCCAATCCGATCGGCGAGTCCGTGAGCGCATACCCGAGGGTTTGCGGGCGGGTCGCCTGTTCGCGCCAGTAACCATTGTTGATGGTCTGGAAGTCGTCGGCCTGCGCCCATGCCTTCTGCTCTTCCGGTGTCATCTGATCCGGCTTCCGCATCGGCACGACCTGCGGCCAATTGGTGTGCACCGCCCGCAGCCCTGCCGGCTTCAACAGGGCGAGTACGTGAACGACCGCCGAGCCCCAGTCGCCCCCCTGGGCTACCCATCGTTCTCCGTACCCGAGCCGGTTCATCAGCTCCACCCAGGCACGAGCGATGCGGGTGTAGTTCCAGCCCCGCTCGCCTGGCCGGTCGGAGAAGCCGAATCCTGGCAGCGAAGGAATGATCACGTGAAAGGCGTCCTTGGCCGATCCGCCGTATCGGACTGGGTCGGCAAGGGGTCCGATGCAATCCAGGAACTCCACAATCGAACCCGGCCAGCCGTGAGTAAGGATCAGTGGAAGGGCGTCGGCCTGCGGGGACTCGGCGTGGATGAAATGGATACCGACGCCGTCCAACTGCGTCCGATAGTTGCTGAACGAGTTGATCTCCGCTTCCAGGCGACGCCAGTCGTAGCGGCTCGCCCAGTATTCGACGAAGTCCCGGGCGTCAGACAACCGCACCCCTTGACTCCAATCCGGTGCGAGCTCCTTTTCCGGCCATCTGGCATTGCGAATCCGGCTGTGCAGGTCCCTCACCGCCCGTTCCGGCACCTGCACTCGGAATGAGGTGACGTCGCTGGTGGCCGGCGGCAGGGAAAGCGCCGACGACTTGGCGGCGGGGAGCTCTTGCCGCTGCTCATGGGGGAGCTCGCCCGACTGGGTCATGCGACGGTGAGCTGCGTGTACAGGGCCGTGACGTCTTGCGAGAGCTGTGATTTGACAGCCCGTGTCGTGTCGTCGGCGAGGACCTCGAAGTCCCCGGCGATGATCGCGTCGGCCGTCCGACGCGCGATGTCACGTGGGTCGGCTTTGGGTGCATTGAGGCCGGCGGTCATATCGGTGTCCATGAACGCGACATGCAGCGCGGTCACGACCGTTCGCTCAGGCAATTCGTCGACGACTGCGCGGCCGAAGCCACGGTTGCCGCCAGTCACCAGCGCAAGAGCGCCGTCGATCGGTGTACCGCTGGGCAGATCGATGCTGGGCATCGTTTGTCCTTCCTGCGCTGCTCGGAATGCTGTGCCGGCGCAGAACGCGATCATGCACAGCTCATGACCTACGGTGTGATGACGACGCGGCCGAAAGCTTTGCGGCTTTCGGCGTATGCGTGCGCGGCCGCGGCTTCGGCGAGCGGGAAGCTCCGGTCGATCTCGACCCGCAGCTCGCCGGCCGCGACGCGCACGATCAGGTCGGCGATCATCTGGTGGACCCGGGGGTACTCGGCTAGCAGCGCCCCACCGAGGTAGACCCCGCGTAGTGCGTTGTTGTTCTGCCACAGATCCATCGCTGCGACGTCGGAGCCGGCGCGGCCGGCCACTCCGACGCTTACGAGGGTCCCTCTGTAGGCAAGAGCCCGGATGCTTTTGACCAGGTTCTCGCCGCCGACGGAATCGAGGATCACGTCCACGCCGCGCCCGTCGGTCAGCTCGCGAACGCGCGAGACGAAGTCCTCGCGCGCGTAGTTGATCCCATGGTCAAGCCCGAGTTCGGTAAGGCGTTCGAGTTTGTTCTGGCTGGACGCGGTCGAGATGACGGTTGCGCCGGCGTGTTTCGCGAGCTGGATCGCGGCCATGCCGACGCCTCCTGCGCCGGCGTGAATCAATGCCGTCTGCCCTGCCTTCAGGTTGCCGGCGGTGAAGAGGCACTCCTGGGCCGTCCCGAACGCGACCGGAACACATGCCGCAGTCGCTGCGTCCAGCCCATCGGGGATGGGCCAGGTGGATGTCGCTGGAACCGCCCGTTTTGAGGCGTGCGAACCCGTCGGGTTGAGTGTCACGACGCGATCGCCGACGGCGCGATCCTCGACACCATCGCCGACCTCGATGACCGTGCCCGCGGCGAGGTACCCCACGATGTGCGGGACCGACCGTGGCGTGGAGCCGGCACGGGCGAGAAGGTCGCCGCCCTCGATGCTGATCGCCTCCACGTCGATCAGCAGCCAACCATCGCGGCATTCGGGATCGCGGGCGTCCTCGTATCGAAGGACGGCCGGATCACCGTTCTCGTAGATCACCGCCGCTTTCATGCGTTCTGCCCTTCGGGTGTCATCGGAAGAGGTGGATGTTGTCGGTGATCCAGTCCGGCACCGAGCGGGGAGGGCGCCCAAGGACCTCGGCCACGGTCATGGTGGTCTCGGATTGCGCGCTGGACGCGAAGATGTGGTCGAGACCGACCAGGACATCGATGAACAGCTGCGGCACGCCGGCGACGCTAAGCACGCGACGCTGCTCGGCGGGGGTCCGGTGTTCGTAGTTCACTGGCTGACCCAGGCGGACGGAGAACAGCTCGGCGATCTCGGTCATGGTCCAGGCGCGGTCCCCGGTGAGGTGGTAGGGCCGCTGCTGGTCGGGTCCGGACGCCGTGTAGAGCAGGTGCGCTGCTACCTCGGCGACATCGCGGGTGTCCACTAGGTTGACGCGGCCCCGGCCTGCGGCGCCTCCCCAACTGCCGGCCTTGATCGCTCTGGCCGAACTGGCGAGGAGACTGCTGAAGGAGCTGGGACGCAGGAGGCTGAACCCGATGCTGAGGCCGGCGAGGTGTTCTTCGACTCGGGCGTGCCAATCCAAGGGGTGCAGCAGGCTCGGCCACGACAGGGTGCTGACCTTGACTAGGTGTTCGACTCCGGCAGCGACCGCGGCGTCGATCAGCGCAATTTCCTGGTCCGCCTGCTGGGGCGACCCTCCCAGGGAGATCACGAGCTTTCTGGCGCCGTCGACCGCGCGACGAAGAGTGTCGGGGTCAGCGAAATCGATGGCTACGGGTGTGGCGTCTCCGATGATAGGTGCGGCCTTGCCTGGGTCACGTGTCAGAGCGCGCACAGCGACGCCATGCGCCGCGAGTGACCGGGTCAGTTCGGCTGCTACGCGACCGGTGGCGCCTGCGATGGCGACGATACCGATCGACTGGGGTGTCGTGCTGTCCAAGGAAGCGAGCTCCTCATCGTTGGCGGATCGGCTGGGTAGAGCCTCCGTCGGGACCGGATTCCTCCACCCCGCATCTGGCACAGGCAAGGAGCCCGCCCCAACGTGTTCGAACTCCGGCCGCTAGCTGTCTTTACGTGCGATGGCTGATCTCGAGGAGTGCCAAATGGTGCGGAGATTGCCCCAGTCGGGGTAAATCTCGACCATGCGGGCGACGATCGCGGCTGCGGTGGTCTCCTCGGCCACGATGCGGGAGAAGTCCCGAAGGTACTGCTGTGATTCCGCGATTATCTTCGGGTCGTTGCCGTTCTCGACCTTCTTGTGACCGGCGACGACAACGGCGGGATTGAGAGCGGCAACCTCGTCGAGGTTGGCGATCCACTGTGCCCGTTCGGCATCGCCGGTCTCGGCGGTCATCATATGCACCTCGTTGTACGCCAGATCCCCGGTGACCACGGCGGCAAGCGACGGAACATGCAGGACCGTGGATTCGGCGGTGTCGGCCTGGCCGATCCGGATGACCCGCAGCTCGTTGCCTTCCAGGTCGATGGTGTCGTCCGGCAACAGCTGCGGTAGCACCTTGTCCGCTCCCGTGGGGACCTCGCCGGGGAAGATTCCCTCCCAGTACCCGGCCATGCCCGGCCCGGCTTCGAATTCCACGCGGGCCAGCACCTCAGCCGTTGCCAGACCCGTCGCGCCGGGGAAGCGCTGGATCATTCTGGCCAGGCCGAGCCAGTGATCACCGTGCCCGTGGGTGATGTAAATGTGCGTCAGCCGCCGCCCCTTGGACTCGACCCAGTCAGCCAGCGCATCCGTCTGGTCGAAGGTGGCGGGCACGTCCACGAGGACCGCGTCGTGCTGGCCGTAGACCAGCGTGGCCGACGAGGGAGACCACATCGGGATGTCACCCGGGCCCTCGGACTTGGTCGCGCTCACGATCGGTCGCCCCGGGGTCGTATAGACCTCGAGCGTGAGCTGAGCCGGGGTGAGCGTCGCGTCTTCGGATGTCATCGTTCCGCCTGTCTCGAGGGGCGAACGGTCAGCGGCTGTCGGCCGGTCGCAGATGCAAATCTAGCGGATGGCTGTCATCCACATCTGATGAGGATGACGGATACAATCCTGTTAGCCAACCCGGCATTCCACCGTTAGCCTCGTTTCCCGGTGCGGTAATCCGAGCACAACCTCCTCCAGGTCGCGTAGGCGGGCTGTCGCCCGGACGCCGGGCGCACATGTCGGCACACCCGAAGATCAATTACGGGCAGCGCTTAGTTCAGGATGCACTGTTTCAATGCGGCGGCGGCGTTGGTCAGTATCTGTTCGGACAGGTCGGGGTCGTCGACTGCGCGGGCCATGGAGATCGCGCCGACGAGGGCGCTGAGGGTGAGGACCGCTTCGCGTTCTCCGGCTTGGCGGTCGGGGTTGCCGGTGAGGTCGGCTATCACGGCGAGGCATTCCTTCACCTGGCGGGTGTAGCTGCCCCGGGCCGGGCCGCCGGCGCGGGCGGCGTCGGCGGCGACGCCGGCCACGCCGCAGCCGGCCTCGGGATGATCCCGGTGCCACGCGCTGAGGTAGCCGTCGACGAGCGCGGTATATCCGCGCTGCCCGCCGAGCTTGCCGGACGCGATCGTCCATGCGCTGCCCTGGGTCAGGGCCCGCTGCGCGGCCTCGGCGACGAGCTGCTCTCGGGAGTCGAAGTGCCGGTAGAAACCGCCGTGGGTCAGCCCGGCTTCCTTCATGAGCTCGGCGACGGCGAGGCTGCCGATGCCGTCGCGGCGGATGCGCGCCGCGGCGATGTCGAGGATGCGGTCATGGCTGGCCGCCTTGGCAGCTTGAGACGTGCCCACGGTGGATCCTCCAGGTGCTGTCGACTTGCTTGGCCAAGAAGATTGTACCTATCATCCTCATACAGCAAGGATGACGATTGTCATCTTGAAATGAACCCACGCGACAGGCCGAAGCCCCGTGGCCTCCAGCATCGAGACAGGCGGAAACCGTGACCTCCGACGACACAGCGCAAACCCCGGCCGACCTCACGATCGAGGTCTACACGGCCCCGGCCCGAACGTTCGTGAGCGCGACGCCACCCCAGGCCCCGGATGACGAGCCCACGTGGTCCCCGATGTCGGCCACGCTGATCTACGGCGAGCACGACGCGATCCTCGTCGACACGTTGGCCACCTACGACCAAGTGGACGTGCTGGCCGACTGGATCAAGGCTAAGGGGCGGCGGCTGTCGCGCATCTACATCACCCACGGCCACGGCGACCACTGGCTCGGGCTGGCCCGGCTGACCCAGCGCTTTCCGGAAGCGACGGGTCTTGCGACAGCCGAGGTGCTCGCCCGGGCGGAATTCGAGACGACTGACCCTCGCATGGGCGGGTACTGGAACGCGCTGTTCCCCGGCGAGGTTCCCGCCGCCGCGGAGAGAGTGCTGCCGCACCTGCTGACCACCAGCACGCTCGACTTGGAAGGCAACGAGCTGCGGGTCATCCGCATCGGTCAGGCCGACACCGCGGAATCCACCATCCTGCATGTCCCGTCACTGGCCGCGGTCGTCACCGGGGATCTCGCCTACAACGAAGTGCACATGATGACCGCCGAGACCGGCGAAACCGAACGCGAACAGTGGATCGCCAACCTGGACGAGGTTGCCGCGCTCGAACCCGCCGTGGTCGTCGCCGGTCACAAAAAGGTCGGGAACGACAACAATCCGAAGATCATCGGAGAATCCCAGCAATATCTCCGGGATTTCTCCCGGATCGCCGCCGAAGAGACGACAGCAGCCGGCATTGTCGCCCGGATGGTCGAACGCTATCCCGACTGGCAGAACCTACGCACGCTCTGGTACTCCGCGAGCACAGCCGTCAAGCGGACGGGCAGATAGATGACGAGCTCGCTCACTCAATTCACGATCACCGGGCAGGCGACCGGATACTGGCGGGCGACCTTCAGCAACCCGCCCATCAATCTGATCGACCCGGACACCATCCTGGAACTGCAGCAGCTCATCGGGCCGGACTTCGAGTTGCGGCTAGGCCACCACCTCGGCCACCTCGACGCGGAACAGTCCTGATGACGGCCCGCACCGTCCAGCAGCTGTTCGATCTCACCGGGCGTCGCACGCTGGTCACCGGCGGGTCCCGCGGGCTGGGGCTGCAAATGGCGCACGCACTCGGCGAAGCCGGCGCGACTGTCGTGATCAGCTCCCGCAGGGGCGCGGACCTCGAGTATGCGACTGCGCAGTTGCACGCGGCCGGCATCGCCGCCAGCTGGATAGCCGCTGACTGCGCCGACGAAGACGACATCCGTCGCCTGGCCGGAGAAGCCACGGAGCGGCTCGGCAACATTGACATCCTGATCAACAACGCAGGAGCCGCGTGGGCCGCGCCGGCCGAGGACCACCCGGTCAGCGGCTGGGACAAGGTCATGGACCTCAACGTCCGTGGCTACTTCCTGCTGTCGCAGCAAGTCGCGAAGAGCTCGATGATCCCCCACGGCGGCGGGCGGATCATCAACGTGTCCTCGATCGCCGGACTCAGCGGCAACCCGCCCACGTTGCAGACCATCGCCTACAACACCTCCAAGGCGGCGGTGCTCGGGTTCACTCGAACCCTGGCCGCCGAATGGGGCCGCTACGACATCACGGTCAACGCGATCTGCCCCGGCTTCTTCGTCACGAAGCTGGCCACCGCCGCGATCGCGATGGCCGGCGGCGAGCAAGCCACCGCGGCGAACGCGCCGCTGCGACGCCTCGGCGACGACGAAGACCTGAAGGGCATCACGCTGCTGTACGCCAGCGACGCCGGCAAGCACATCACCGGCCAGTGGCTTGCCGTCGACGGCGGCCTCAGCGTCGTGTCGGCCGGCTAGCGGGTCCAGGGCCCCTACGGGACCGGACGCGAAGCCCCTGACGGGTTCGGCTGACCGTAGCGGGGGGAAGCGCTGATCGGGGTGGCGGCGGCGTAGTTCGGCGTCGGCGGCCACCGCGAGGTGGAGTTGGGCGCGGGTGGCGGTGTCCCAGTCGGCCCGGTCGTCCATGATGGCGGCGAAGATGGCCTCGCGGTTCCGGTAGGCATCGTGCAGGGCCTGGTGGGCGGCGGCGCGGACCCGGCGGAGCTCATCACCCACCCACTGCGGCGCCCAGGCGGTCTCGATCGGGTAGGTGTCGCGCACGTGCAGTAGCCTCCCGTCGGGCATGCCGCGGACATCGGGCCTGGGCACGGCGTGCTGAGGGCCCGGGTGCGCTGCGGGTCGCCAGGTGGCTCCCCTGTCGATGGTGCACGGGTTTTCGGTGTATTGGCCCGGCCGCCCGGCCGCGCCGGCGGTGGCCAGGACAGCCACGGCCAGCAGTACCCCCAGGGCAGCGGTGGCGGTGTCGGGGATGGTGTACGGGCCGTGGAAGCCGGACATGGCCGCCTGCAGGTCCTGCGCCGCGCCGGCGGTCTTGCGTTGCCCTCTGCCCGTGCCGCCCGCGCTGTTGTGACAATGGCCACGGCTAGATATTTGAACAGTCAACTATATGCGGCTCGTGTCCTCTGATATCGGGCTCGCACGCACACAGCACGGCGAGCGCAAGCACAGGAGAATTCGTGAAAATACGACGAGCGCTACTGACCGTTGCAGGCGGTGCAGCCGCAGCGCTGATAGCTGCATCGCCCGCGCTGGCCGCGGGAACGTGGCAGGTCGACAGCAGCCCCAACCCGGCCGGAAGCACGTTTTCCCAGCTGAATGCCACCTTCGCCGCCTCCCCTGCCGAGGCCTGGGCGGTCGGCCAGACCCGGGTGGCGGCCAGCGGCAACGGCTTCGAAACGCTGATCGAGGAGTGGAACGGCTCGACCTGGAGCGTCGTTCCTGGCGCCCCGGCCAGCGCCTCCGCGTCCTCGCTCAGCGGTGTCTCGGGGTCGGGCCCCAGCGACATCTGGGCCGTAGGGCAGAACTCCAGCACCAGTTTCATCGAGCACTGGAACGGCCAGTCCTGGAGCCAGATCGCCTCCCCGGCCAGCGAGCCGCCGGATGGCCAGCTGAACGCGGTCAGTGCCGACAGCCCGACCGACGCCTGGGCGGGCGGCTCGGCCATGAAGGTCAACGACCCGCACAACTCGGGGGTCACGCCTCTGATCGAGCACTGGAACGGCACGCAATGGAGTGTTTCCCCAAGCGCGATCGACACCACCGGAACCGCCAATAGCGGACAGATCCTCTCCATCGCCGCGATCTCCCCGGCCGATGTGTGGGCCCTGGCCGCGGTGGGCAAGGGGAACCCCGCCGTCATCGAGCACTGGAACGGCAGCACGTGGAGCACCGTCTCACTACCGGTCAGCGGGGTCCTGCACGGCCTCAGCGCGGCGTCGGCCAATGATGTATGGGCGGTCGGCAACGGCGGGCTCATCCTGCACTGGAACGGCACGCAGTGGAGCCAGGTCGCCAACCCCAGCGGCCAGGGCGCGAGCCTGGCCGCCGTGGCCGCGCTCAGCGCCAACGACGCCTGGGCCATCAGCGGAAACGGCTCCGTGACCGAGCAGTGGAACGGTACCCAGTGGACGGCCGTGCCCCCGGCAAGCGCACTGCCTGCCGACTTCAGGGCCGCCGGCGGTTTCATCTGGAGCGGCGGCAGCCTGTCCGGCCTGGCCGGCGGCCCGCTGTTCGCCGTCGGCAGCGCGAACAACGAGACTGCGATCCTGCAGCAGCCCCAGCCCTAACCCGCAGCGTCAGCCCCGGCCGGCCGGCCGGGGCTGAACTTCCGCCACGTGGTGCCGGTGTGCCGCTTGGGCGCCGGGGGGATCTTCAGCGTTTTGAGGACCCGGCGGATGGTGGATGCGTTGACCCGGTAGCCGAGCTTGAGAAGCTCGCCTTGGATCCTCTTGTATCTCCAGCCGTTGTTCCCGGTGGCGAGCCGACCGGATCCCCTCGCCCGGATCGTCACCCGGCGGCACCCAGAACCGCAAGCAGGACGGGCCAGCCGGCCCGGCGTGACAGGCGTCGGCTGCGCCCCATGCCCGGCACAGCCGGTGGGCTGTCGGACCCGACTGTGTCGGGAGCACGGTAGCTTAACGGGTGGGGTCAGCGGCAGGTGCGTTGATCAGGAGCCGGACGCGCTCGCTGTCGTGTTCGCAGGATGCCCGCTCCTGGTCGGTGGCGGGTTCGAGGCGCACCCGGACGTCCTTGTGGTGGGGTGTTCCCGCGATGGGGTCACGGTCGGCGGCGTCGGTGAGCAGGTTGATCCTCGGTCCGTTCACCACCCGGCCGCCGTGCCCGTCCGGGACCGACATGCCGAAACCGTGCGGCAGCGCCACCTGCCCGTGCCGCAGGCCGTTGTCGGTCTCGGCGCGCACCACGATGCGGCCGGTCCTGGATATTACGGCGACCCAGTCGCCCGGTGCGGCTCCGATCGCGGCGAGGTCTTCTGCCCTGGCCCACAGCGCACCGTCGGGATCGGTCTTGCGCCAGGCCGGCGGGCGGAGGATCTGGTTGGCGTTGTGGCTGCGGCGCTGCCCGTTGACCAGCGACAGCGGGAACTCGGGGTCGGGGCGGTCGAGGGCGGGGTCGAGCCGACCTAGCCACGCCAGCAGTTCGGGCACGGCCAGCTGGATGCGGTCGGAGCGCATCAGGTTCCACACCTCGTGGTACTCGTGGACGCTGAAGGCGATTCCGCTCGGGCTGGCCAGGATCCGGTCGAACAATTCCCCGCCCAGCGCGGGTCCGGTCAGCTCAGTGCCGAGGGCTCGTTGCACCGGGACGGTCATCAGTTTCGCGGCACGGAGGCAGCCGGGCCACAGTATGGCCGCCGACGCGGCTCCGCCGGGCAGGGTCGGCCCGAGTGTGCGGTACAGCAGCACCGGTGCGATCGCGGGATGCTCCCGAAGCACCGGCGCGGCGCGGGCGAGGAGCTTCTGCCGGTCGTAGCGAGCGACCTCGGTGAGGGCGTCCAGGGTGGCCGCGTCGGGAAGCTCGCCGAGCTCGCCGAACAGCCGGGCGTAGATCTCGGCCTCCACCAGGGTGCCCGGGAGCGGATCGAACAGTGGCGGGCGGAGGTGGAAGTAGTTCGTGGGCCATTCGAAGTCGAAGAAGGTGAACTCCCACTTCTCGTGCTGGGAGGTGGCCGGGAGCACGTAGTCGGCCAGCGCGGCCGTTTCGGTGTAGGCCACGTCGATCACCACGGACAGTTCGCACTCGCGTATCGCGCGCTCCATCGTGGCCGTGTCCACCGCCGTGTTGGCCGGGTTCGACGATTCCACCCACAGCACGCGGACCCGGTTCGGGTGGTCGGCCAGGATCTCTTCGGCCAAGGTGTTCAGCGGCAGCAAGCCGCCGATGTACTCGAATCCGGTGATCTCAGACCGTTCGCCTCTGGACTCGCCCCACAGCGGCATCAGCCAGGAATGCAAGGCGTTGGTGCCCGGCCGTCCGAAGTTCCCGGTGACCAGGTACAGCAGCTTTTCCAGGTAGCTGTTCAAGGTCGAGTTGCGGCCCTGCTGGATGCCCAGCTCCACCCGCACGGTCATGGCCCTCGCGGCGAGGATCAGCTCGACGGCCCTTTCCACGTCCGCGCGCTCGACCTCCGTATGCGCGATCCACGCGTCCACAGGAATCCGCCGCAGCGCCGCCGCGACCTCGCCGAACCCCTCGGTGTACGCGCCGAGGAACGCTTCGTCCTGACCGCCGCGCTCCACGATCAGGGCGAGGATCGCGCCGAGCAGGTAGGCGTCGGTCCCCGGCCGCAGCGGCAGGTGCACGTCGGCCACGGCCGCGGTCTCGGTGCGCCGCGGATCCAGCACGATCATCTTCCGGTCCGGGTCGTTCTTGATCGAGTTGACCACGTTGCGGGCCCGGTTGAAGCCGTGCGCCAGCCAGGGATTGCAGCCGAGGACGACCAGCAGGTCGCATTCCTCGACGCCTTCGGAGGTGTGGCAGGTCTGCCCGCCGTAGAGCTTGCCGTTGACCCAGAAGTCCCCGGTCTTTTCCTGCGACAGGGCCCCGAACATCCTGGTGGCGTTCATCCACTTCATCAGGGCGTGGCCGTACCCGCCGCCCGAATGGTTGCCCTGGCCGCCGCCGCCGACGTAGGCGAACGAGCCGGGCCGCCCCGCCGCCAGATCGGCCTCGCGGACCTGGCGCAGCCGGGCCGCGATGTCGGTAAGCGCGGTCTCCCAGCTGACCGGCTCGTGCGTCCCGTCCGGACGCCGCCGCAGCGGGGTGGTGAGCCGGTCGTCGTGGTTGCCGTACCAGGTCAGCCGCTGCGCTTTCTGGCACAGGTAGCCGGCGGTGCGGGGGTGGTCCTTATCGCCGCGGATCCTGGTGATCGCCCGCCCCTCGGTCTGTACCTCGAGGCCGCAGTTCACGTAGCACAGGCTGCACGCTGTCTTGTGCCATCCGGCCGCGGCAGGCATCAGGCCTCGGCCAGCTTCTTGATCTGCTCAAGGGTGGCGGTGATGTTGCGCTCGAACTCGCGCATCCGCACGAACACGATCTTCTGTTCCTTGTCCGGCATCTGGTCGATCGCCAGCGACAAGCCGGACCGGGCCGGCCCCATCTGCATCCATTCGGACAGCTCGGTTCCGCCGTCCTTCGGCTCCAGCCGGAACCGCCAGAGCGCAGTCGGGTTGGCGGGATCCTCCACCGCCCACCCGAACACCCGCTCCGGCTCGAACTCGACGACATGCGAGGTGGTCGCCCACTCACCCAGCGCCTTGTGCTTGCTGCGGCCGATGAACCTGGCGCCCAGCGCCGCCCCGCTCGCCCCGTCGAGCCATTCCGCCGACTGCAGCTCCGAGCTCATGTCCGGCATCAGCTCGACGTCGGACACGAGCCGCCAGACACGGGCCGGCGAGGCGTCGATCCAGATCCGCGCCTCCACCGTGGGTTTGTCCGCGTAGCGCGCGCCCGTCCACTCCATAGCCGGCCGGCCTCCTTATCGTCCAGGGCTTGACCACCAGAGTTGCTTAACTAGACTAACTCTGTCAAGGCTTATGAGGTGGTCGAGAACCGGCGCTGGATGTCAGGCCGTGACTTGAGGCGCTCCGGATATCCCGGTCCCATCCGAAGCGTCGTGTCCTCGGCCCGCATCGGCCCGCCGCAGCTGGCGCACACGACTTCGGCGTGGGTGTCGTGGCCGCACGGCTCATGATGGAACAGGATGGGCGGCCCTTCTTCTTCAGCCAGCCACCGGTCACCCCAGCGGGACATCACCGTGAGCACGCCGAAGAAGTCCTTGCCCTTTTCGGTCAGGAGGTAGTCGTAGCGCATGGGTTCGCGCTGGTAGAGCTGCTTTTCCAGCAGTCCCTCGTCGACCAGCCGGCGCAGCCGGTCATTTAGCGTGTTGCGGGCGATGCCCAGCTCACGCTGGAACTCGTCGAACTTGCGGATGCCATAGAAGGCCTCCCGCAACACCAGTGGCGTCCACCAGTCGCCCAGCAGGTCTATCGTCCGAGCGATCGAGCACGGCCACCTAGCGAACGAAGTACGTCTCATAAGGCACAGCATACCGAGTCTTAATGTAAGACCTGGCTGCTGAGAGCCTCGAAGATGTGGCCGGCCAGCGTGTCGAGCTGCTGAGCGGGGGAACCGAGCAGCGACCGCCGGGCACGGGCGCGCTTGAGGAACACATGCGACGGGTGCTCCCAGGTGAATCCGATGCCTCCGTGCGCCTGCAGGGCGTCGGCAGCTGCCGCCTCGGCGGCCGCGCTCGCCGCGGCGAGCGCGGTCCGCGCGGCGGCGCGGGCGGCCGGCCGGCCGTCGTCGATGGCCATGCCGGCCCATTCTACGAGCAGCCGGGCCGCATCCAGCTGCACGAACCTATCGGCGAGCATGTGCTTGATCGCCTGGAACGAGCCGATGGGCCGACCGAACTGGTACCGCTGCTTGGCGTATTCGACAGCACCGTCCAGGGCTCGCTGCCCGGTACCGATCAGCTCGGCGGCCAGCACGGTCAGCGGCCGCGGCGAGAACTCTCCCGGCTCTCCGATCCTGGCCCCGGCCGCGCTCAGGTCGATCGCGGCGGCCGGCTCCGTGACGTCGAATGAGCTGACCGGGCTCCGTGCCACACCGGATTGCGCCAGATCCACCACCATCGGCGTGTCACCTGTAAAGGCGAGCAGGAGATCGGCGTCCAGGCCGAAGGGCACCGCGCGCAGCGAGCCGTGCACAGCCGATCCCGTCACCCGCAGGGCGTCCTTCCTGTGCCCCGGGATGAACGGGAACGTCTCCCAGGCCGGGACGGCGACGACCGAACCGTCGACGATGGCGCTCACATCCTGGCCGCCCGCGCCTTGCCCGAGGATGGCCAGCACGGCCGCCGTTCCGGTGAACGGTACCCGCGGAACGGCCGCGCCCACCTGCTCGGCCAGCAGGCACAACTCGCGCACGCCGGCGCCAGATCCTCCGCGCTCCTCGGCCACCCCCAGGCCTAGCAGGCCCAGCTCGGCGAGCGACCGCCACAGCTTCCGGTTGATGCCCGCGTCCCGGGTGTCCCATGCGGGCGGCAGAGGGTCGGCGCGGGCCGCATCGGCGAGCAGCTTCCGGGCCGTGCTGACGAGCTCGCGCTGCTCATCGGTCACCGCAAAAGGCATGAGTGAAGCTTGACATGCTAAGTCTATTTACGCAACCATGTGCTGCAGGCTACGAGAGGACCGCGATGTCCGGCTCGAGGGAAACCTGGATGGCCGGCTCCCGGAGGGAGTTTGCGCATGACGCTGTCGATCGGGCTGTCGGTAAATCCTCAGGACTCTCAGTGGCTGGAACTGGCGCGCGAGGCCGAACGGCTCGGGGTGGACTCGATCTGGGTGCCCGAGTTCTGGGCGTACGACGCGTTCACACCGCTCGCGGCGATCGCCGCCGTGACGGAACGGATTCGCCTCGCCACGGGCATCGCGCAGCTAGGCGCGCGCACTCCGGCGATGCTGGCGATGTCGGCGATGAGCGTGCAGGCCATCTCGAACGGCCGGTTCATCCTGGGTGTCGGGACGAGTGGCCCGCAGGTGATGGAGGGATGGCACGGCGTCGAGTTCTCCCGGCCGGTGCGCAGAACCAGGGAGACGATCGAGATCATCCGTATGATCACTGCCGGTGAGCGACTCAGGTATTCCGGCGAGGTGTACAAGCTGCCGCTTCCCGGCGGTGAAGGGACGGCGATCCGGTCACGCGCCGGAACCTGCTTCGTCCCGATCTACGTCGCGGCGCTCGGGCCGGCCAACCTAGCGCTCACCGGCGAGCTTGCCGACGGCTGGATCGGCAACTCGTTCTTCACCGAGTCGTCAGAGGTGTTCTTCGGCCCGATCGCGGCGGCGGCCGAACGGGCCGGGCGTTCGCTGGCGGACCTGGACCTGGTGGTCGCGGTGAGCGTGGAGTTCACCGACGAGATCGAGGCGGCCGGACGCCGCCACGCCGACGGGTACGCGTTCACCTTCGGGGCGATGGGATCGGCGGCAAGCAACTTTTACAACAACGCCTTCGCCAAGCAGGGCTTCGCACAAGACGTCGCCGAGGTGCAGCGGCTGTGGGCTGAAGGCGACCGGGTGGCGGCCGCGGCCCGGGTACCGATTGAGATCGGCCTGGGCACCAACCTGATCGGACCGCCCGAGGTGGTGCGTGACCGGCTACGCGCCTACCGCGACTGCGGCGTCACGACCCTGCGGGTGAATCCGATCGGCAGCGGCCTGCGGGAATGCGCCGCGGGGATGGAGATCCTGCTCGGCCTGGTGAATGACGTGAACGACGAGGCGAAGCAGTCTTGACTACCGAGTCTACTTACGCAACTCTGAAGGTCAGCACGTTGCAGTAGACGATTGAGAGGTCTTCGTGGGCACTCAGCACGCCGACCGCGACCGCAGGGCCGAGGGCTTCCGCGGGTCGGTCCGCGAGTTCATCTCCGGTCTCGTGCCGCCGGACTGGCAGGGGATCGGCGCCCTCGACGACGCGGCACGCGCGGAGTTCCGCAAGGCTGCCCGCGTGGCCCTGGCCGAACGCGGCTGGGTGGCTCCGGCCTGGCCTGTCGAATACGGCGGTGCCGGGCTGAGCGCGGCCGAACTAGTAGTCCTCACCGGCGAGCTGTCTGCGGCGGGCATCCCGTTCGGGTCGGACAATGACGCGTTCGGCATCGGCATGCTGGGCAACACGATGCTCCGCTGGTCCAAACCCGAGCTGCTGCAGCGGTTCCTGCCGAAGATCGTCTCCGGCGAGTACGTGTTCTCACAGGGGTTCTCCGAACCCGGTGCCGGGTCGGACCTGGCGTCGCTGGCGCTGCAGGCGGAGCCCGATGGGGACCGCTGGGTGCTCACCGGGCAGAAGCTGTGGTCCTCCGGCGCGCACCTGGCCAACTGGATGTTCGTGCTGGCCCGGACCAACCGGGACGCCGCGCCGCACCGCGGCCTCAGCATGCTGCTGGTTCCGCTGGAGCAGCCCGGTATCGAGATCCGGCCGATCCGTAACATCACCGGCGACACGGACTTCAACGAGGTGTTCTTCGACGGGGCGGTCACCGACCGGGATCTGGTCGTCGGTGAGGTAGACCGCGGCTGGCCGGTGGCGATGACGCTGCTGGGCTTCGAGCGGGGCGAAACCGCTTTGCACGCTCCGATCCGGTTCCGCAACGAGCTCGACCGGCTCATCCGCCTGGTCCGCGAGCGCGGGCTAGACCGCGATCCGGACATCCGCCGCCGGGTCGCGTGGTGCCACGTGCAAGTCGAGCAGTTGCGCTGCCATGGGCTGCGCACGGCCGAACAACTGATTCAAGGTGAAGAACCCGGCCCTCGTGCGGCGGCGTTCAAGCTGCTATGGAGCGAGTATCACCGGGTGGTCACCGAGCTGGCCCTGGACGTGCTCGGGCTCGACGCGCTCGCCCCGGCCGGCCGGCCCTCGCCGAACTGGTACCACACCGATGATCCGGGCGCGCCGAACTCATCGGCGTCGTGGGCCAGTGTCTACCTCAACGCCCGCGCTGGCACGATCTATGCCGGCTCATCCCAGGTCCAGCGCGGCATCGTCGGCGAACTGCTCCTGGGCCTGCCGAAGGAACCTAAGGCCGCGCCTTGACCCCGGGAGCACGCGTGATCATCAGCGACGAGCTCATGTGCGGGTTTTGGTACGGCACCCGCCCGGGGCCGGAGATCCCGGGACCGGGCTGGTTCGTGTGGATGCCCGCTACCGGCCTGGGCCAGCCGGCACAACGTGGCTGGCGGGCGGCCCGGCCTGGGCGGGGGCATGTATGGAAGGTTCGATGGACAGGTGCGGGAGGATGTGGTCCAGCCAGCCGGGCAGCCACCAGTTCGCGCGGCCGGACAGGTGCATGAGGGCGGGGACGAGGAGGGTGCGCAGGAGGAAGGCGTCGAGCAGGACCGCAGCGGCCAGGCCCAGGCCGAACTCGCCGATGACCTGCTGGCCGGTGAGGATGAAGGCGCTGAACACGCAGATCATGATGGTGGCGGCGGCGATGATGACGCGCCCGGTGGTGGCCTGCCCGGTGATCACCGCCTGCCGGTTGTCACCAGTGGCGGCCCATTCCTCGCGGATCCGGGAGACCAGGAACACCTCGTAGTCCATGGACAGGCCGAACAGGACAGACAGCATGAGCACGGGCAGAAACGACTCGACCGGCCCGGACTGGCCGAGGTTCAGGATCCGCAATCCCCAGCCGAACTGGAAGATGGCGATCACCACGCCGAACGCCGCCCCGGCGGCGAGCAGGTTCATCAGCGCCGCGGTGGCGGGCACCAGCAGGCTGCGGAAGGCCAGCAGCAGCAGCAGGAACCCGAGCCCGATGATGGCCGCGATGAACAGCGGCAGCTTGTGGCCGATCACGGTGGCGAAGTCGCCGAAGATGGCGGTGACGCCGCCCACGTAGACGCGCATCGTGGTGCCGTGTTCGGCGGCGGGGATCACGCTGCCGCGCAGCCGGCTGATGAGGTCGCTGGTGGCCTGCGCCTCCGGGGACGACGACGGGATCACGCTGATCAGGGCGGCGTCCTTGCCGGGGATAGGCGCGGATACCGCGGCGACTCCGGGCACTGTCTTAAGCGTGGCCGCCAGCCGGTCCAGCGCGGCCGCGTCGGCTGGGGTACCGGTGGTGGCGACCAGCTGCAGCGGGCCGTTGAAGCCCGGGCCGAACCCCTCGGCGAGCAGGTCGTAGGCGTGGCGGGTGGTGTAGGAGGACGGGTCGTTGGCCGCGTCGGAGGAGCCCAGCCGCAGCGACAGCACCGGAATGGCCAGGACGAGCATCACCGCGGCGGTGGCGGTGGCCAGGCGGGCGGGGTGGCGCTGCACGAACGCGGCCAGCCGCGCCCACCAGCCGGCCGTGCCGGGTTCCGTCGGCCCGTCGGCGGCGAGCCGCCGGCGTTCCCGGCGGGACAGTACCCGCATCCCCAGGAGGCCGAGCAGCGCGGGCAGCAGGGTGACCGCGGCGGCCATCGTGAACAGCACCGTGATCGCCGAGGAGATCCCGAGGCCAGAGACGTAGGTGACGTTCAGCACGAGCATGCCGAGCACGGCGATGCATACCGTCGTGCCGGCGAACAGGACCGCGCGCCCGGATGTGTTCAGCGCGAGGACCGCCGCGTCCTGCGGGGACATCCCGGCCTTGATGTTGTTGCGGTGCCGGGTGACCACGAACAGCGCGTAGTCGATGCCTACGCCTAGCCCGATCAGCGTGGCCACCGTCGGGCCGATCGAGGGAATGCTCACCGCGTGCGAGAGGAGCCCGACCGTCATCAGGCCCGAGACCAGCGCGGCGATCGCGATGATCAGGGGCAGCAGCATGGCCAGCAGCGAGCCGAACGCGATGAACAGCACCACCGCCGCGGCGACCAGCCCGATGACCGCGCTGATGCCGATCGACGGCCGCAGGGCCGTCTCGACGGCCTGACCGCCCAGCTCCACCTGCAGGCCCGGTGCCCGCGCCGCCTCCGCAATGCTGATCACATGGTTCACGTCCGCTACCGGCAGGTTCGCCGCCTGGGCGTCGAAAACCACCGTCGCGTAGGCGATCTGCCCGTTCCGGCTGACCTGGGCGGCACCGGCCGCGGAGTACGGGCTGATCACCGAGGCCACCGCCGGGGCCGCGGCGACCTTGCCGAGCATGGCGGTGATCCGGGCACGCACCGCAGGCGTGCGCACGCTTCCCGGGCTGGCCCGCCAGACGATCGAGTCCTGGTCCCCGGCATGCCCGGGGAATGCCTGCTCCAGCAGTTGGAGCGCGGTCGTCGAGCCGGTTCCGGGCAGGGTGAGGGTGTTGGAGTACGCCGACCCCGCAGCCCGGCCCGTCACTCCCAGGATCACCAGGAGTGCCAGCCAGGCCACCAGTACCCACGCCCGGCGCAGGAAGCACCAGCGAGCCATTGCAGCCATGTCAGTTCCTCATTCACAGGTAGAAGAGCAGGCAGTCGGGCATGCCGCGCCGTTCGCAGCTTTCGGCCGCTCCGGGTTTTCTTTCAGCGAGCCGAACGGGCGGTGGTGTCTGTCTCCTGCCAATCTCTGTAGCTGGCGATCAGGCGACGCCTGAACTGTATATCACCTTTGATACTGAGTCTCAAATCCTAGATCTGGTGTAGCATGAGGGCATGCCTACGACACCGCAATCAGCCACGGCCCCCGCTGCCGCGCCGCCGACGCTGCGTAACCGGGCGACCCGCGCTGTGCGGGCCGAGATCGCGGCCGTCGCGGTGCGGCTGTTCCTGGCGCAGGGGTTCGACAAGACCACCGTCGACCAGATCGCCGCCGAGGCGGGCCTGTCCCGGGCCAGCTTCTTCCGCTACTTCGGGTCGAAAGAGGACGTCCTGCTCGGCCACCTGGAGGAGCTCGGGCACAAGGTCGCCGACGCGCTCGCCGCCCGGCCCGCGCACGAGCCCGCATGGCAGGCGCTGCGCCGCTCTTTCGACCTGCTCATCACCGAGCGCCTCACCTACCCCGACGAGGGCCTGACCCTCAGGCGCATCCTGCACGACACGCCGTCGCTGCAGGCCCGCCAGCTGGGTAAGCAGCTCGGCTGGCAGGACCTGCTAGCCCCCGAGGTCGCCCGCCGGCTCGGCGTCCCCGGCGACGACCACGACCCGCGGCCGCGCGCGCTGGTCGCCGCCGCGCTCGGCTGCCTCAACGTGGCCGTCGACGTCTGGACCGCCGCCGACGGCGTCATCCCCCTGGCCGACCTCGTGGACCAGGCGATGAGCGCGGTAGCCGGCTAGACGCGGTTCCGGTCCCTCGTCGCGACGCTCGTCGGTTCGCTACGTGACCATCACCGGCGTCGTCGTCGCTGTCCTTCCGCACCACGACTGGATCCAGGAGGGTACCCACGTCGGTGCTCCCGGCCGTGCCGCCACGACCAAGGCGGCCCAGGCGGCCGCCGCGCTCGCGCTCCTGGCCGACCTCATGCCGCCGCGTACGCCCTTGAGCACGGCCTCACCATCGTCTCCACGGATACGGATTTCGCCAAGTTCCCCCGCGTCGCATGGCTCAATCCCGTCTCAGCCACAGCCTTATGACGACTTCGCCGACCCGCCATGCTGACTCGTGGCCCGGGCGTCAGGGTCGCGGTGTTTTCGGTTCGGGGGCGGGGCGTGTGCCGGTGCGATCAGGATCCGTATCGGGCCGGTCCTGGCTACCGCGCGCCAACCTGGCTACTCGCGATGGCCAGGCGGGAGGGCGGTAGCTCGAGCTTATCCCTGATGGCCTGCTGGACCTGCTCCCTGGATGGCCGGGTGTCCACCGTGATCACGTACTCCTTGCGGCGGAAGATGTCGAGCACGGGATTGGTCTTCGCGTGGTATTCGCGGAGCCGGACGGCGAGCACCTCCTCGGTGTCGTCCTCGCGCTTGATCAGCTCGCCGCCGCAGGCGTCGCACTTCCCCTCGGTGGACGGGCTGTTGTCGATCAGGCTGTAGTCCATCCCGCAGCCCGCGCACAGCCGCCGGGCGAGCACCCGGCGCGCGACCTCGCTGTCGGGCAGGTCCAGGTGGATCACCCCGTCCAGGTCGTAGCTTTCCAGGAAGAACTCCGCCTGCCGCTCGTTGCGCGGGAAGCCGTCGATGATGAAGCCGTAGTTCCAGTCGTGCTCGGTGAGCCGTTGCTGCACCACCCCCTCGACGAGGTCGTCGCCGACCAGCAGCCCCGCCGCCATCGTGCGCCTGACCTGCGCGCCGAGCTTCGTATGATGCTGGACGTTCCACCGGAAGATGTCCCCCACCGCGATGTGCTCGAGGTCGAAGTCCGCGGCGAGCATCTTCGCGTGAGTTCCCTTGCCGCTGCCCTGGATGCCCATGATGACGTATTTCCGCATGCTGCTACTTTCGCACGGAAGCGGGCCGCTGGCTCCTGGCCACATGGCTATGCCGCGGCCCGGGTGTATCACGATCGCGGTGCTGGCCCTGGGATCTCTCCGGGCTGACCGCGCGTTTCGGCGGGTGAGGGGACGCAAGCAGTTCGGGCGTGCAGGTCGTGCCTTGCTCTACGTCTCGCGCCGCGGTCTCGTTCAGCTGCGGAACCGGGTCCCGGCGGTGGCGTACTCGGCGAGCAGGGGTACCGGGGTGAACGCCGGGTCGCCGGTCGCCTCGTGAATTGCCTCCAGGACGTCGACGACGTTCGCCGGGCCGGCG
>JBKQQQ010000852.1:0-6802 GCA_052144275.1 Streptosporangiaceae bacterium | reverse complement strand
CCAGCCAGATGGAGTCCGCCCGGTCTGTCTTGGGCCGGCCGGGCAGGGCCCTGACCTGCGCGGCGTTATACAGGTCGCAGTCGAACCCGCGGGATTCGAGCAGGAAGAACACCGGCTTCCAGTAATCGGAGGTAATCCGGGGTCATGAGATGGCCGCCTGCCACGGCAGGTGAAGGGCTTTCGGGGTGACCGGCGTGTCTGTCGCGGCCGGGTAATCTGCAGCCGCTACGTTACAGGGCGTGACGACAGTTGACGGGGAGTGCCGGGCGCAGCGGCTGACGCTGCCTGGTGGCACGGCGACGTGGACAGTGCTCGGGAGCGATCACTTGGTGGTCGGGCCGGCCGAGGAGTTCCTGGAGTACCTGCGGGTGCAGGGCACGTCGCCGAACACGGTCAAGTCGTATGCCCGGGCGCTGGCGTTGTGGTGGACCTACCTTGCGGTGTTCGGCCTGGCGTGGGATCAGCTGGCCCTGGCCGAGGTGGGCGGGTTCCTGGCGTGGCTGCGCGGCGGGGACGGCCCGCAGGTGGTGTCGATCGGGCCGCGGCCGGCGAGGTTCGCCGAGTCGACGATCAGCACCCGGCTGCGCGCGGTGACGTCCTGCTACCGGTTCCACGAGCTGAACGGCGTCGCCCTGGGCGGCGACCTGGTGCGAGTCGTGCACGGCGGACGTGCTGCCTATCAGCCGATGCTCGAGCACGTGGCCCGCAGGAAGGGCCGCCAGCGTTCGGTGATCCGGGTGCGGGCACCGCGGCACGTGCCGCCGCCGGTGCTCACCCCCGGGCAGATCGAGGCGATCTGCGATGCCAGCGGCCGGTTCGATCCGGCGAGCGGGCAGTGGTCGGGCCAGGTCCGGGACCGGCTGCTGTGGCTGCTTCTGGCCGAGACCGGCCTCCGGCTGGGGGAAGCGCTGGGGTTGCAGCACCGGGACTGGCATACCGGCCGCGGCGACACCCCGTTCGTCGAGGTGGTGCCCCGTGATCATCCGCACGGGGTCCGGGTCAAGGGCGGGAGGTACCGGCGGGCGTTCATCTCCGACGAGCTGGACCGGCTCTACGGGGAGTACCTGTGGCAGCTGTGCGAGGCGGGCGCCGAGCTGGCGGTGCCGGACATGGACGCCGCGCCGGTCTTCATGAACCTCGCGGGAGGCACCCGGTTCGCGCCGTGGCGCCCGGAAAGCGTCTATGACCTGACCGGGCGGCTGCGCAGGGACCTGGCCCGGCAGGTCCCGCAGGCATGGACGCCGCACTGGATGAGGCACTCGCATGCCACCGCTTTATTGATGGCCGGGGTGCCGGTGCACGTGGTGTCACGTCGTCTCGGCCACGCTGACGTGCAGACGACGCTGGAGTTGTATGCGCACGTGACCGAGGACGCGGACGTGCGGTCGGTCGCGGAGTGGCGGGCGTTCACCGCGGGATGGCGTGCGGTCTCGGTCGCAGGCGAGCAGCCAGGGCGGTACCCGTGAACGGAATCACCGCCGAGGAGCTGATGGACTGCTGGGAAGCAGCCGGATGCGGGCATGACGCCGCCGTCCTGAGCCGCTTGTGGGCATCAGTGCCGCCGGGGATGCGGCTGCCTGGCCTGTCGGCGGCCACGGTTCCCGGCCACTACCGGGGCGGCTTCGCCGGCGGCGGCAAGTCATATCCGGTGGCGGACCTCAGCGCACTGCCCGGGCCGATGCGCCAGGAGATGACCTGGTGCATGTTCCGGATCATTGAGCTGGGCGGCAGGGTCCAGATGCCGGGGACCGTCATGCTGGCGCGCCGGCTCACCGAGATCACTGCCGACCGGGGCGCCGGAGCGCCTCGGTCGCTGATGGACCTGCCCGCGCGTGCCTGGCTGCAGGAGATCCCGCTGGCCGTGCACCGGCACCGGGGAAGACTCCCGGCCCCGTCGTCGGTCACGGCAATGCGGCAGGTGCTGCTGCGGTTCTGGTGGCTGCTGGACCTGGCTTACGACACCCGCCCGTGGTGGCAGCGGGAATCATGGCACCCGGTGGAAGACCGCCGTGTCCCGGTGCGCCAGCATGAGCCGCTGGGACGTCAGGCCATCCACTTCCACCGCATTACCGCACCGTGGCTGCGCCGCGCCGCGCAATGGCACGGCAAGGTCGCGCTGGAGACCGGGGTACTGCGCTGGTCGACCCTCAGCCAGCGGGTGTTCACGCTGACCGTGTTCGACGCGTTCCTGGCCGGCCGCGGAATCAGCGAGCCGCGGCTGGACGCCGACCCTGCCCGGGTCCGCCAGCTGATGCAGGACTTCCTCGGCCATGTGCGGGCCAGCCAGTCAAGCCGCGGCCCCACGAAGGGCCAGCGGGTATCGGCGGCGCACGCCAAGACCGTGCTGGTCCACGTCGAGCAGTTCTACCTGTTCATGCACGACAACAAGGACGCGGCCGCGGCAGCCACCGGCGACCTGGGATGGCGGGAACTGGGAGCAGGGCACGCCGGCTTTTACCGGACCCGGGAGCTTCCCCGCCCCGGCCGGCGTGACCCTGGACTGGACGTCATCGACGACACTGCCATGGCGAAGATCATGAGCGGGATCGGTCAGCTCGGAGCGAGCGGCGGTGACGGCGGCCTGGATGACCCGCAGGCGATGCGGATCATGATGCTGCAAGCCCGCCTCGGCCGCCGGATCAGCGAGCTCCTCATGCTCGACACCGACCCGCTGCTTCCGCTGGCCGCCGGCCCGGCGGCCAGCGAGCCGGGCGCGACGGTCGCCCGGCTCCGCTACCAGCAGACGAAGATCGACGGCGCCCCGGACACCGTCCTGGTCGACGCCGAGGTCGTCGCGATCATCCGGGACCAGCAGGAGTGGGCTGCCGGCTGGCTGCGCGAGCATGCCGCGCCGGGCGCGTGTCCCCGCTACCTGTTCCTGGGCCTGCTGTTCAACCGCAACGCCGACCGGCCGTATGTGTCGGCGACCCTGCACCGGGAGCTCACCGAGCTGGCCCGGCGGCTCGGCATCCGCGACGCCGCGGGACGGCTGGTCGACTTCCAGCGGACCCACCGGTTCCGGCACACCAGGGCCACCAGCCTGCTGAACGCCGGCGTCCCGATCCACGTCGTGCAGCGCTACCTCGGGCACCTGTCCCCGGCGATGACGATGCACTACGCCCAGACCCTGGCCGAGACCCACGAGGCGGAGTTCCTGCGCTACCGCAAGCTCACCGCCGACGCCCGCGAACTCCAGATCGGCGCCGGTGACCTCTACGACATGCTGCAGCTGGACCAGCGGACCGACCGGATACTGCCCAACGGCTGGTGCCTGCTGCCGCCCCGCCAGTCCTGCGACCGCGGCAACGCCTGCCTGACCTGCGACAAGTTCGCCACCGACGCCAGCTTCCTGCCCGAGCTGCGACAGCAGAAGGACAAGACCCTGCACCTGATCGGCCAGCGGCAGGAAGCATTCCGCGACCGCACCGGCACGCCGATGAGCGAGGACAACATCTGGCTGCAAGGCCGCCGGCGCGAAGCCGCCTCACTGGAGGCCATCATCACCACGCTGCAGCACCAGCCAGACACCGAAAGCCCCGAGCCAGCCGGGCCCGCCGCGCCCGCGCCACAGCGGGCGGTCCGCGGCGCGGGCGTGACCGCCCGCACAGACCAGCTCGCCGACCGCGCCGGCCGGCAGAACGGAGCACGGGCATGACCGCCGCGCGGCCCGGCAACCTAGCCAGCCTGCAGAAGGCCGCCGCCGCCCGGACGGCCGCCACCGCAGCCCGCGCCGAATCGGCGCTCGATCAGATGCTGCGCACCGGCCAGCCGGTCACCTTCCGCGGCCTCGCCGCAGCCGCCCCCGTATCGCTGGACTTCCTCTACCGCAACCCCGCCATCCGGCACCGCGTCGAGCAGCTGCGCACCCGGCCGCCGGCACGGCCCGCCCAGTCCCGCAACTCCGACCCGGACCCGCCCGGCAACGTCATCGCCGCGCTCACCGGTGAGCTCACCCGGCTCAAGCGCCGCCATCGCGAGGAAATCGCCGGGCTGCAAGCGGCCCTTCAGGCTGCCCACGGCGAGAACCTCATGCTGCGCCGACGTCTCGGCCAGCAGCCGCAAGCGCCCGGCGCCCCGGATCACTGACAGGCAGCCGACAGCTACCCTTCACGGACGCGTCCGCCACGGCCCGACCTGGGCAAAGTCCAATTTCGACTATTTTGAACCCCGGATAACAGAGGTGGCCTCCATCCCGACCTTGGTCACGCCCCAGCTGCGCAGCCAGTCCGCTAAGTCCAGCAGCTGCCTGCGGGTAGTGCCGAACGTCCGGGTCTCCTGCTGGCGGCGGCCCGAACTGGTGTCGCTGGGCACCCGGATAGTGACCTCGACCTCGGCCTTGGCGATATCCAGGCCGGCGACCCGCTGCACGAACAGCGGCTCCTCATGCACATCTTCCATCGATGGCTCCTACGATGAGAGGGCAGTTACGGTCGCGGTCGTCCGCAGGAGCCTGAGGCATAAGGGAAATCTGGTCCGCGGGCTCGAAGCACCATTCAGCGGCCCTAGAAGATAAGGCTCCCGGCGTCAGACTTTTCAACGGGGTCCAGCCCGCCAAAGAGGAACGACGTCAACGGACGACCGCAGACCAGTCTCCACACCGCCCCGTGCCCAGGCACGAGATTCAAGCGCACCCGATCAGGAACGCCCCGCCCAGCACGCGGCAGCGCCCGGCGCAGCCGGGCTCCCGGTCACTGGTAACGGCGGGTCAGCCGCCCAAATTTTCACGCCGTAGCGGCGTCACCCCAGGGCACGAATGACTTTTCAGGGGTTCTATCACCCCTGAAACTATAGTTCGAAGAGCATTCAAAGCCCAGCTCACCCGCATTGTTCCTGGTCAGCCGCCTCTTGTAGCCATCATAGCGACCGTGCCGCCAAGTACCCGCATAGTTACGCTTTGCTTGTGGATTTCCTGTGGGGGCCATCGCCCGACCGCGGACTTGTGGGGAAATTGTGGGCCTCGCGGTAGCACGCGGCCAGGCGCAGGCAGGTCACGGATCCACCTGCCGGACGGCTGACGGCCCTGTGGCTGCGTTCACGTATCGTGACCAGCTGACCTTGCATGTTGAATCGGCGCTAGCGCAGATCGCCGAGCATGGATGTCTACTGGTTCAATAGGCATTGGCGATCTAGTCCGCACATATTGCCTATTCTGCGGCATCCTGGTTCTATTTCTGCGGCATCCTGGTTCTATCGAGTGTCGGCCGTACGGCCGGTTTTCTTGCCGGTAGGAGCGGGCGTAGGCGCGCGCTGCGTCGGGGCCGCCTGCTCGACGGCTTCATCGCGGCGAGTCATGCGGAACGTTCCAGCCGCCAGGTCGCGGCGGCGGAAGTAGTCAAAGACGGCCTCCGTGCCTCGGTAGACACCGGCGATGCTGTTGTTCCCAGGCACGGTCCAGGCGATGTCAGATGCCAAAAGGTCGCGCAGCAGGGCGTCACCGCCGCCGTAGAACTCGTTTTGGGCGGCGTGCAATTGGTCCCAGCAACGCGACAGCAATGTCGCGGTCCATGCACGGAGCCTACTAATGGTCTGCCTGGCGAGGCACAAGACTCGATGACCCGGGGAGTGTGACCCACGAGCCACCAGGTTTGTGGCCGGGAGGGGGACTTGTCCCCCTCCCGCTAATTGGTTGCTGCAGTGACGGCGGGGCTGGAATCTGTCTCGTGTCGGTCTAGGCGTCGTCGAGGACCTCCGCGAATGCGATCACTACGCCCCCGGTGGCGTGCTCGAGGGTAGCGCCGACAAGGGCGCCCGCCTCTGCGGCGGCGGCGCTGGCCGCCGCGTAGTCGGCAAAGTACAGGTCCAACAGTCGGTATGCCGGGGTCGGGCTGCCGTCTTCCTTAGGCCAGACCTTCGACGTCTGCAGCCGAGTCAGGCCGGGGAGCTTCCGCGCCAGCGCAAGCTGCTCGGGGTAAGCCGCCTCGAAGGCGGCCGGGTCGGTGGGGTTGGAATAGACGAAGCTGATCTTGGTCTGCTTGTCCTGCCCAGTTTCATCAGCTCTCGAGGTCATGGGTTCTGTTTCCTTCTGGTCGAGTTACGTCTGTCCGGTGCGATAAGTTTGACGCAAGCGAGCGGACCCAGACCTGGACGAGAATGTCGGGCGAACTTCCGATGGCGCGGCCGCTTCGCCAATGGAAGAAGTTGACACCTACAGAGCGCCCCAACCTGGTCCCAAGCCCGTCCGATTGGTCGCTCCACTCACTGTTCGTCGAGCGTAGTCCGAGGAATACGTAGAGACAATGACCGCTCCGCCGGAACATCTTGCCGATCGTCCAGCGACGCCAGCCGATTTGCTCCGACCGCCGCGAGAGTTTGCCGATCCTCCAGCGCTCGAGGACGCCGCGCTCGGCCTCGACGCATATGGCGAGCCGCACGACTTGCTCTCGGAGCTGCTCCGGAGCGTCCGTCTGAGCGGAGAACGGATCGTCGCGTACGCTCCGCTGCGGACTTTCGCGATCAGCTTCGCCGATATCGGCACCCTGCACATCATTGAAGAGGGCGAACTCGTGCTTCGGATCGACGGCGACCCGGACGTCGAGCGCGTGAGTCGCGGCGATGTCATCCTGCTCCCGCGCGGCGACCCGCACCACATCAGCGACGCAGGCAAGCGCGCGCACACGACCGTGCGCGCCGGCGCATCCGAGCACGACGCGCCCGCACCCGAGCCGGCGCGCTGGCTCTGCGGAACATTCACGATCGGCGACCCGCAGGCGAGCCACCTGCTCGCGAGCCTCCCGGCCGTGATCATCCTGCGCGGCGCCCGCGGCCAAGCGCTCGAAGGACTCGAAGTGGCCCGCAGGATGCT
>JBKQQQ010000851.1:0-4294 GCA_052144275.1 Streptosporangiaceae bacterium | reverse complement strand
CGTCGAAGCCGTCGTCGTCCCAGCTGGCGTCGCCGAGGGCCGGGCCGAGCGAGTCCAGGTACCTGGCGAGCCTCCCGGCGTCCGGGTACGGCACACCGGGGACGAAGACGTTGACGCCGAACGGCTCGGCCGTCGCGGCCCGAACCTCGTTGATCTCGGCGGTCATCGCCGCGGGCGTCTTATAGCCTGCGGCCAGGAAGCCGAGCGCCCCAGCCCCGGCGGCCGCGATAACCAGATCCGTGGTCGTGGGGCCGCCGGCCATCGGCGCCACCACGATCCGGCGCCGCAGCAGATCCAGGAACCGGTCCGGAGCCGGTGAAGGCTGTGGCATCGGCTCCCGAGCCTACCGCCGCAGCCCGCGCTGGGGCACGTCGGGCGGTCTTCGAATGTCAGTGCAAGGGGTTAGGGTTTCGACCGTGGCCGAACGCTGGGATCGCGTGCGAGTGCTTGCCCTGGCGCCCGACGCGCCGTCGCAGCGGGCCGCCCACTCGCTGGCGTCCGGCCGCTCGTGGCTACTGACCGGCGCCGCCGAGCCTGGCGCGCTGTGGGGTGAGTGCCGTGGCAGCGCCGCCACGCCGTATCGCACCGTCGTCGACCTGGCCGGTCCGGCGTACCGGTGCTCCTGCCCCAGCAGGAAGTTCCCGTGCAAGCACGCGCTGGCCCTGCTGCTGCTCTGGGCCGACGGGTCGGTGGAGGAGGACGCCGACGAGCCGCCTGACTGGGCCGCCAGCTGGCTCACCGGACGCGCCGGCCGGGCCGGCCGCGCGCAGGCCGGGGAACCAGGCGAACCCAAAGACCCCAAGACCGCGGCTAGACGCGCGGAGCAGCGGGAGGCCCGGGTCGCCACGGGCCTGGGCGAGCTCGACCGGTGGCTCTGCGACCAGGTCCGTCAGGGCCTGGCCGCCAGCCAGCAGGCCGGTTACGGCCACTGGGACGACATCGCCGCCCGGATGATCGACGCGCAAGCCCCCGGCCTGGCCGAACGTCTTCGTGCCCTCGCCTCGGTCCCGTATTCCGGCGCCGGCTGGGAGGGCCGGCTCCTCGAGGAGTACGCGCTGCTCCGCCTGCTCGCGGTCGCCTACCTCCGGCAGGCCGAGCTGCCGTCGCCACTCCGGGAGACGGTTCGGTCACGGGTCGGGTTCAGCCTCCGCCAGGCCGACGTGCTCGCCGGCGGTGAGCCGGTCCGGGACCACTGGCAGGTGCTGGGCCGCCGGGACCTCGAGCAGGACCGGATCCGGACCCGCCGGACATGGCTGCAGGGCCGCAAGACCGGCCGGCCGGCGCTCGCGCTCAGCTTCGCCCCCGTCGGCCAGGTGCTCGACGACACGCTGACCGTCGGCACCGACGCCGACGCGGACCTGGTCTTCTACCCCGGCGCCGTCCCGCTGCGCGCCATCGTGCTGACCAAGCACGACGCCCTCGACGGCGGCCCGCCGGCCGGAGACACGATCGCCGGGCTGCTGGCCTCCTATGCCGCCGCGCTCGCCGGGGACCCCTGGCTGGACAGCTGGCCCGCCGTCCTGGACGTCACCCCGGCCCGCTCCCCGGTTCCGGCCGTGTCCGACGCGGCCGGCCGCGCCCTGCCGCTGCACCAGGGCGCCGGCGACTGCTGGCGGCTGTTCGCGGTCTCCGGCGGACGCCCGGTGACGGTAGCCGGCGAGTGGACCCCGCGCGGCCTGTGGCCGCTGACCGCCTGGGACGAAGCCGGACGGGCGGTGGTGCTGTGAGCACATGGCAGGACCTGGTCACCGCGAGCCTTATCGGTACCGAACGATCCGTGGTTCCGCCGGTCGCCGTCCCTGGCGTGCCCACCCCGGCTGACGCCCCGGCGGACCCGGCGGCCATCCTGCTGGACCGCGCCGCGCTGCTGACGGTAGCGCGCCGGGGCGGCCGCCCGCCGGAACAGGCCGAGCCGCTGCCGGCGGCCGAACCGGACCCGGCGCCCGCGGTGAGCCCGGCGGCCGGCCATCGCCTGGCCCGGATACTCAGCGGGGAGCACCCCGACCTGCTGACCGAATGGCTGTCAGCCGCCGTAGACAGAGGGCTGAGGGCGCCGGCTCACCTGCTGCCGGCGCTGCTGGATCGGGCCCGGCGGGTCTCGCCGGCCGATCCGGAGCTGCGGCGGCTGGCCGCCGAGGCAGGAGGATCGCGAGCCAGGTGGCTGGCCGGGCTCAACTCCGACTGGAAGTTCGTCACGGCGTTCTCTCTGACCGGTGATGACGCGTGGCGGCTGGGCGACGCCGGCCAGCGGCGCGGCTACCTCACCGCGCTCCGCGCCCGCGATCCCGGGGCGGCCAGGGAACTGATCGCGGCCAACTGGGACGCGGCCGGTCCGGACGAGCGCGTCATGTTCGTTAACGTAATGGCAGGCGGGCCGAGCCTGGCCGACGAGCCGCTGCTTGAGGCCGCGCTCGACGACCGTACCGCCTGGGTGCGCAAGATGGCGGCCGACGTGCTCGCCAGGCTGCCCGGGTCCGCTCTCGGGCAGCGCATGGCCGAACGCGCCCTCGGCTGCCTGCGCCTGGCCCGGGGCATCGGCGGCACTCACATGGTCGCCAGCCCGCTGGCCGAATGCGATGCCGCCATGCGGCGGGACGGGATAACGCCTAGCCCGGGCGCGGGACGCTCACAGCTGGCCGGCCAGGCTCACCTCCTGCTCGAGGTGATCGCGCGGACGCCGCTTGACACCTGGACGGGTGCGTTCGGCCGGTCGGCCGAGCAGATCCTCGCCGTGCCGGCGGGCGGCTGGGCGCCGGTGCTGTTCACCGGCTGGTCGCGGGCGGCGATGGCCCAACGCGACCAGGAGTGGATGACCGCCCTGATCAACTGGGCCATCGCGGACGGGCTGCCCGGCCATCCCTCCGGGGCCGAGACACTGCGCCAGCTGGTCCGGCGAGTCGATCCCGCGCTCGCCGCGCCCGGGATAACCACCAGCTTCCTCGCGGTACTTCCGCCGGCCGTCCGCGACGCGATCACGGTGCTGCGCTTTCGCTACGACATGCTGAAGGAGCTTGACGATGACCACAGCGCTGGGTGAGCCGCAGGACACGGTCCTTCGGCCGCATGCGGAGCAGGAGCACCAGGCCGAACTGGCCGCGCTGGCCGCCACCGACGACCGGCCGCGGCCACCGGGCTGGCGGCTGTCCCCCTGGGCGGTGACGACGTACCTGCTGGGTGGTACCGTCCCAAATTCCGCCGACGGCACCGTGATCACGCCGAAGTACGTCGGGTCCCGGCGCCTCATCGAGGTCGCCGTGGCCACGCTGGCCACCGACCGGGCGCTGCTGCTGCTCGGCGTGCCGGGAACGGCGAAGACCTGGCTGTCCGAGCATCTGGCCGCGGCCGTCTCCGGTGACTCCACGCTGATGGTGCAGGGCACCGCAGGCACCGCCGAGGAGGCGGTCAGGTACGGCTGGAACTACGCGCGGCTGATCGCCGAGGGGCCGTCCCGGGACGCGCTGGTGCCGAGCCCGGTGATGCGGGCGATGGCGGGCGGCCAGATCGCCCGGGTCGAGGAGCTGACCCGGATGCCCTCCGATGTGCAGGACGCGCTGATCACCGTCTTGTCCGAGAAGACACTGCCGATCCCCGAACTCGGTACCGAGCAGCAAGCAGTCCGGGGCTTCAACGTCATCGCCACCGCCAACGACCGGGACCGCGGCGTGAACGAGCTGTCCAGCGCGCTGCGCAGGCGGTTCAACACCGTGGTGCTCCCGGTGCCCGCCTCGGCCGAGCAGGAGGTGGCCATCGTCACCCGCCGGGTGGCCCAGCTCGGCCGCTCGATCGGCCTGCCGGACATTCCCCACGGCGCGGATGAGATCAGGCGGGTGGTCACCGTCTTCCGCGAGCTACGGCAGGGCGTGACCGAGGACGGCCGGGCCAAGGTCAAGTCGCCGAGCGGCACGCTGTCCACCGCCGAGGCGATCTCGGTGGTCACCAGTGGCCTGGCCCTGGCCGCGCACTTCGGCGACGGCGTGCTGCGCCCCGCCGATGTAGCCGGCGGCATCACCGGCGCCGTGGTCCAGGACCCGGTCTCTGACCGGGTGGTATGGCAGGAATACCTGGAGACGGTCGTCCGGGAACGCGATAACTGGAGCGACTTCTATCGCGCCTGCCGTGACGCCGCCGGATGAATAGCACTGTGGCTGGGCCAGGGCACGCACCGCAGCCCGTTCGGCATAAGGATCTTCCTGCCACCCTGTACGGGATCCGGCATCACGGGCCGGGGTCGGCGCGGTCGGTGCGGGCGGCCCTGGCGGAGCAGCGCCCGGATATCGTGCTGATCGAGGGGCCG
>JBKQQQ010000850.1:0-4023 GCA_052144275.1 Streptosporangiaceae bacterium | reverse complement strand
CCATGCTCAACTTCCGGGTCCGCGACCTGGATGCGATGCTCGCGCAATTGCGCGCCAAGGGAGCGGACGTGGCCAAAGAGACGCAGGACATGGAGGGTGTCGGCCGGTTCGGCTGGGTCACCGATCCCGAGGGCAACCGGGTCGAGCTGTGGCAGCCCGCCTGACCGCGTCTGCACGCAGGCGGTGACGTGCTGGCGGGGCTGGGCGCTGAACCTCGCGATCGTGTTCCTGGCCCATTCGGAAGACAACCCGGTACTGCGGGAGATCGGCCGCCGCACCCTCAGCACCGTGCTGGAGGATCAACACGGGCCAGCCGGGTGAAGAGCCGGGCGGCCGGCCTGGTGCCGTGGCAGCTCCACCGCGCGGCTGCCCCTTGTGCTGGCCGCGCGGTGGAGCCGGCGTCCTGGATGAGTGGCTGGAGCGGGCGGCGCGTGGCGGGGGCGGCGAGGGCAGCATCCCCCATCAGCCCGGCGATCCCGCTCCGCAACCGCTATCCCAGGCAGCACGGCCGGACCACCAGAAGATCGCCAACAGCGATCACGCTGTCCTGACCGGCATCGGGCCAAGCCGCCCACGACGAAATGGCTCACATTCACTGGCAGACGGGCGCCCGCAGCCGCGTAAGACGTTGCCACTGAAACTGAGCCAGCCCAGGTCAGCAGCCTGCCCGTGGCTCAGATCCGGTGGCACAGGACAGCGGGATTCCAGTTCCCGTGCGGTACTGGCGAGAGTGACCTGTGAGAAGGAGAACAGGGTGTCGGCTGTCAGCTTCTCGCCGTTCTTCAGCAAGATCGCGAAGATGACCTTCTTGGGCTGGAAGTCGGCCAGCAAGTCGCGGCCTCTGGGGTGGGCGCGTACCTTGGCCGTGAATATGGCGCGGGCATCCGGGGATGTGGCCAGCGCCTGAGCCGACACGAGGGCCTGGCTGAAGAGGTGGCTGAGCGGGGATGATCCCCAGGCGCGCTTGACGTGGATCAGCTCGTTACCCGGGCCGAGCAGGTCGCAGGCCTCGAAGCCGTGCTCGCGGTGCAGCCCGGCGCACCTGATCCCTGTCCAGGCAGATGTACCCCGGCCGGGCGTCCTGCACGTGCTCGTTGTAGCGCCACTCATCACTGCCCAGGTCCCATTCCGGCAGGTCGAGGGTGAGAATGCCGCCTAGCAGGCGTTCTACGCAGGCGCGCATCGCGGTGAGGTGGCCGGCGGCGATCTCATATCAGACGCCGTCGAGCAGGAAGAACCGGCGCGGTCCCAGTGGCAGCGCGGCCTCGACCCATTTGATGGCCGACGATCCACCAAGAGACTCGGTACCGTCCGCGTCGGCGAACATGCGCACGTACCCGCGGCGCAGCGCTTCCAGCCGTGCGCCAGGGTCCTGAAGCCGGATCCGTAGCAGGAAGTTGTGCAGGTCTAGGTGATTGACGAAACGGCGCGCGCTGCCGATCTTGATGGTGAGGGAGTGGGACGACAGGTACCCGTCCATGTGAGTCATCGGCACGACGAGAGTCACGAATTCCGCCGCCTCCTCATCGGGCCAGCCGAGCACCTCATCAAGGTCGCTGTCGAGCTGACGGGTGATTGCCGTATCGGCGACGGGGCGATGTTCTCGATCGAGTCCAGCAGCGGGTCAGGCGCCCGCCTGCTACATACCTCAGCGACTGCGCGGATATCGCCCAGCAGGTCGGCGGGCAGCACGCCCGGCCGCGCGTCGAGCCCGGCCGAGCCCGTTGATCCTCACCTGCCGGGTTCCATCACGGCAGAAGGTCAGGTCCGCCTGCTTGAGCTCGCCGCCGATATGGCCGACCACGCTGGCATACCCGTCGAGCCAGTAACACCAGATCGGCAGCCCGTCGGGCACCAGGATCGAGTCCTGCCGGCGCCGACCGCCCGGCATCCGGTGGACTAGCCAGTGAATGCGGTCTGCATCCAGCTGGCGCACCGCGAACCGGAGCCCGAACCTCTGGTCCTTGAGCTCATCACGGATCAGCCTGTGCCCGTCACCGTAGCTGACCGCGTACACACGCTTGTTTACCGCCAGCAGCAGGACTGCGCCCGATGCCCGGTCGGTGTACGCCATGGCCGCCCCAGTGGTCGCTGACGCATCCGCGCACCATGCGGCACCGTAACTGGCGGCCCCGTGCACCAGCACTGCGGGAACTCCACCCAGGTCAGGGAAGGCAAGGTCATAGCCGGGACCTGCCTTCTCAGCCTGCCGTTGCTGGCCGGGCGGGCGACCGCAGCTTCCTCCCGAGCCGGGTTCTTCCGAGTCCACGGGCCGGGCGCCGCCGGAGCTACACCAGCCGCTGTCCGGACCGGGCGCGGCCGCCCGCTCGGCCGGGACCGCCCATTCGGCCTGGCTCATGACGCCGCCTGCATGATGCGGTGGCCATGGCGGTTCATCCACACGGTGAGCCAGTCGCGGTCGGGGCTGGAGGCGGGGACCGGCCAGACGCGCCGTCGTCGGGGAAGGACTCGGCGGCGGGATAGTGCTCGATGAGGGTGAGATCGCCGTGCCAGCGGGCCCGCAGGCCGTCCCAGATGTCCTCGATCGAGTTGGTGATGGACGCGCCGAACCCGAGCTCAGTGACGACGGCGAGGCGGCCGGTCCCGCCGGACGCAGCCCCGACGCGGAGCCGGGTGACGCCCTCGCCGGCCTGGGCGGGTAGCGCCAGAGGGGGGCGTCGAGCTCAAGCTCGCCGATCGGAGGAAAGGAGGGGAAGCTGGTCACCGGGAACTCCTTGGGATGCCCGCTTTTCCGGTTTCGGCTGATGGGGCATCTGCTGCAGCCGTTTCAGGGATCCGGACTGGAGTCCGGGCATGGCCGAGGCCCGCGCGGCGGCGCGGGTCACGGGTGGGACAGAGAACGGGTCCGATGACGGCGATGGCCACGCACTGGCCACGCAAGCGCCCTGGAAAGCAGCAGCCCATCCGAGTGATACTCAAGCGTAACTGCTGCTCAGGCGGCGGAGGATCGGGGATTTGAACCCCGGAGGGTCGTTAGACCCAACCGCATGAGCAGTGCCTTGCCGCGCCTGCCGGTCCGGTCCCGCCATGACCGCGATTGCGCGAAATCGCAGGCCAGGCGGTCCGGAAAAGCTAACATTACGCCGGGCTTGTCCGGAAATGCCGGAAACGCGCTCCGCGTACGGACGCGCAATGGCCACGCACGGACGCGCAGAACCGGTCATCGCGCCCCCCCTGCCGCCGCGGGGGTGGCGCCGACGATCCGGTCAATCGTCGTCCGGGCGATCCCCGTCAGCCGGTGAACCTCCGCCTTGGTCAGGCCCGCCCCCACCGCGACCCGCACCACATCATCACGCCTGCCCGCCACGGCACGCCGCTCCGCCGCCCACCCGGTGAGCAGCTCGCGCGCCTGCCGCACGGTCAGCTCCTGCATGCATCCGACGCTACGCTTTCGTAGCGAATACTGCAACCGGAGTTCGTCGCCGAACTCCGGGCGGCACGCGACACGGAGGCGCGGCGGCTCAAGCGCGAACGACACCATCCCCGACGGGACGAGAATCCCGCTCAGAGCGGAAGCCGACATCCGGGCCAGTTCGCTCCCGTCCCGGCCGGGCATGTCATCACTGCGGGCCCCGGCGAGGCCTCGGGCCAGGGAGCCGCTGCTGCGTCCCCCGCTCATCGCCTTAACCGAACCCGTCCGCGCCAGCGGGAACCAGCCGAACCCGGCTGCAGGTGCAGATCTCACTCAGCCTGGAGGCGGGTATCGCGGTCGATGACTTCTCCGCTGTCCGCCTCGTACGAGTTGAATAAGCTGCTCCTGTGGGACACGGCCATCATCGAACCCGGCCGTTTCCATATCTGGAACGAAATTAGACTAGTTCCATATATGGAAACTCCGTAGTAGAATTCCTTATGTGGAAGCGCTAGCGGCCATGGTCCATGGCTGGCTTGAGTCCTCCGGGCTGAGTCCCGCAGCGGCGGCCCGGCGGGCTGGCGTGTCCGCATCCACGATGCACCGTATCCTTAACGACCTCGTTGACCCGTCTGTCGGGACACTCCAGG
>JBKQQQ010000849.1:0-15089 GCA_052144275.1 Streptosporangiaceae bacterium | reverse complement strand
GTGGACCGGACCGCCGCCGTTCCTGGCGGGCCAGGTGTTCCGGCTTGAGGAATCGATCCGGGACGACCGCTTCGTGATCCGGGCCGAGATGCCCGGCCTGGACCCGGATAACGACATCGACGTCACCCTCGACGGCCGGATCCTGACCATCCGCGCCGAGCGCCGCCAGCAGGACAACGGGCCGTATCGCTCGGAGTTCCGCTACGGATCGCTCGCCCGCGCGGTCAGGCTCCCCGCCAGGGTCGACGCCGCGGACGTCACCGCCCGGTACGACAGGGGAGTCCTCGAGGTCAGCGTCCCGGTCCCCGCGGTCGAACAAGAAGGCACCCGGATCCCCATCGAGGACGCCGACGCGATGCCCGAGCAGCCGCCTGACCAGGCCGGATGAAGAACCGGCACGGGCAGGACGCGGCTGCGTGATCAGCCCCAGGACAGGAACCGCAGCCGCGCCGGCTGGTATCGAGATGATCGTGGTCCCGGTCGGAGGCGGCAGCGGGGCGGCGGGGGCCTGCGTGGTGGCCAAGGCCGTCCGCCCGTCGATCGAGGTGATCGGCGTGCAGTCCGAGGCGGCCCCGGCCGCATACCGCTCCTGGCGGGCTGGCTCGCTGCTGGAGGACACCACCAGCACGTTCGCGGAGGGGCTGGCGACCCGGACTGCATTCGAGCTGCCGCAACGGATCTTGCGGGAGTTGCTGGACGACTTCGTCCTGGTCTCCGAGGAGGCGCTGAAGGCTGCAACGCGATTGATGATCGAGAAGACACGTAACCTCGTCGAGCCTGCAGGCGCGGCCGCTCTCGCGGCCGTGCTGGACGCCCCCCGTCGGTTCGCGGACCGGGAAGTGGCCCTGATATGCAGCGGCGGTAACATCAGTCCGGCGCAGCTGGTGGAGCTCTGGCCTCGCGGAACGACTTGACGGCGAGCACACGTGCGCCAGCCGGCGGCCGACGAGCCCAGGGACAAGCGGCTGACCGAGGCGAGACGGTGTGTGCGATCACCTCGCTGACTGCCGCCCAGGCGCGGCCCGCCGGACTCGCCCGCATCATGCGCGGCCACTGGGGCATCGAAGTGCGACATGAGGTCGCACTGCGTGAGTGAGATAACCGAATTGGAGGGTCGAATGATCGACGGTTAACTCCGGGCGAGTGCTCAGCGCCCGTTCCCGCTCCTGGCATGCGCTGCTGGCAACGGCGGGGTGTGAAGCCCGGGAGGAAGCCCAAGGACCGGTGTTCCATCCACTGGTTACAGGCAAGGGAAAGACCGGGAAGGGCGAATAAGGTGAACCCCCGCAAGCTTCGTTACCCAGAACTCCGGGAGGTGGAAGCAGTACCGGAGGAAAGGACCCGTCGCTGGGAGGCGGCAATGGTGGCTGAAGTTTCGATGTCAGCCATGAGAGCACCACGGTCCCGGAGTATAGGGGGCGCCCGACACCGGTCGCATCTCAGCAGTGCGGAACATGGAAACCCCGTCGCAGTTCGGTGGGAATCAGCCACCGATAGGCCGACCGTGAGGAAAGCGGATACCTGCGGCGGGAACAGGATGGCCAAGAAGCAAATGACGGCAGCCGAAAGGCAGCAGGAAAGCAGGAGCATATGACTGAACCCTCCGAGTATGGTCGCTCCCGCATAACTGGCCGTATACCAGGCCGCGTGCCTGGGCCCGAAAGGGAGCTGACGTGAGCCAGGTGGCCCTTTGACGAATCAGAGCTAATGAAACGCTGGAACCACATGGGCAAGTTGGGCACCGGGGTGCCGGACGCGACAGCCGTCATGGCTGACCTCGCGGTGAGCGGCAGTGCGGTGAACGGACCAGAGGACCTGCCCGACTGGAACGCCATCGACTGGCGGCACCAGGAGGAGCAGGTACGGCGTCTACAGCAGCGGATCTTCAAGGCGGAGCAGGCAGGCAACCGGAAACAGGTTCGCAACCTGCAGAAACTGCTGCTGCGCAGCCGGGCTAACACGCTGGTCAGCGTGCGCCGGGTCACGCAGCACAACACCGGCCGCCACACCCCCGGCGTCGACAGGCAGGTCGCACTGACCTCCGAGAGCCGGGCGAGCCTGGCGATGCTGCTGCATCGCCAGGGCGGACCCGGCCGGGCGCTGCCGGTGCGGCGGGTGTACATACCGAAAAAAGGCGGAAAGAAACGCCCGCTCGGAATTCCGGTTATCGCTGACCGCGCCCAGCAACAGCGGGTGCGCAGCGCACTGGAGCCAGAGTGGGAAGCCCGGCTGGACCCGAAGCAATACGGGTTCCGGCCGGGGCGCGGATGCCACGACGCGATCGAGATGATCCACAAGGCCGTCGCGCCGAAAGGCGCGAAACGGGACTGGGTACTCGACGCCGACCTGAAATCCGCGTTCGACAAGATCGACCACAACTTCCTGCTGGAACGCCTCGGGACATTCCCCGCCAGGGAACAGGTCCGCGCCTGGCTCAAAGCTGGAGCGGTCGATAAAGGCCGGTACTCGCCGACCGACGAGGGAACCCCTCAAGGCGGCGTCATATCTCCGCTGCTATTGAATATCGCATTGCAGGGAATGGAAGAGGCCGCCGGAGTCAGCTACGACTCTCGCGGTTACGTGAAAGACGGCTGCCCGACCGTAATTGTCTACGCGGATGACTTCGTGGCATTGTGTCACAGCCGCGGGCAGGCGGAAGCGGTCCAGGCAAAGCTCAGCGTATGGCTGAAGGAAAAGGGCCTGTCCCTCAACAAGGAGAAGACCCGGATCGGCCGGATAAGCGACGGCTTCGATTTCCTCTCCTTCAACATACGCCGGTACCGGACCGCCCAGGGCGGCAAGGTTCTCACCAGGCCCAGCCGCGATGCGATGAAGAAGATCCGGCGGAGGCTCGCCGACGAACTGCGCGCAACGCGCGGTTCCCCGGTGTCCGAGGTGCTCTACGTGCTCAACCCGGTCATCAGAGGGCAAGCGAACTACTACCGGACCGGGGCGTCCAAGAAGTCCTTCCAGTCGCTGGACGGCTACCTGTGGCAGCAGCTTTACAAGTGGGCTCGCCGCAGGCACCCCAGGAAGGGCCGGAAATGGGTCACCGCCCGCTACTTCGGCCCGTACAACCCGCACAGGCGCAACCGGTGGGTCTTCGGCGACCGGGAAACCGGGGCCTACCTCCACCAGTACGCCTGGACGAAGATCGTCCGGCACGCGCCGGTCCCCGGCAGGCACTCGCCCTACGACCCTGCCCTGGCCCAGTACTGGGCCGACCGGCGACGGAAGCAGAAACCCCCGCAGCTGGCCCCCTCCTGGCAAACCGCCCTGCGGGACCAGCGCGGGCTGTGCCCGCCATGCCGGGAACTGCTGCTGTTCGCCGACCGCGCGCCAGACTCCCCCGGCCAGTGGGAGACCTGGTACGCGGCCATCCGCAAGGCGATGACCCGCCAGGCCATCACCGACAACAGCACCGGCCGGACGACACACCGCCTCGTACACGCCTATTGCGCCCGCCGTCACCCAGACGACGGACCGCACGGCACGGAGCAGCAGAACGCAGAAGCCTGACCGCCCGCGCGGGCTGCTTGAGCCGTGTGCCGCGATGAGTGGCAAGCACGGTTCTGAGGAGGGGGGCGCCGGAAAACGGCGCCCCCTATCCGACGACCGGCTGCACCGCCTGCCCAGCACTGGTCGTCCCCGCGTATCCCGTTAGCGAGATCATTGCTGGCACCTGAGCTGCCCCGCGTTTTCCGGACAGGTAATCCGCGGCTCATCGCACGGCGACTGCCAGCCGTCACGGCAGGCAACCGGCGAGGGCGCCATCGCCGCGGTGACCGTGAGCCCGTCGTGGCGGCCGGGGAGGGCGGCTCCGCTCAGCTTCGGCGGCGTGCTGGTGACCGTGACCGGCCGGCGGAAGCTGCCCGCCCGGGTCGGCTGATTGCAGCCGCGGGGATGCCTGACCGCCCGAACCGGGTGCTGGCCGCCGCGGTGGCCGCCCGCCGGAACGTTTCTCAAGCCGCAATTCGACCATATTCACCACACCAATGAGCAAAACAAAAAGGTACGTGAGGTTGCTCAAGAAGAACAGCGCGATCCTCGCACGCGAGGGATCGTTCGCGGTACCCGCAGGCCAAGGTGAAAGGAACACGAACGCCTGTGCGCCTGCATAAAGCGCGGTTGCCACCGCCATCATCCGGCCGGGCCGCGGAACTGGCTGCTCGCCCTGGGCCCGGGCGGGCCTGGGCGGCTGGGCTGCGGCCGACTCGGCGGGAAGGCCGGCGGTGACTGCGGCCAGCTCCGCGTAGGTCCGGGACGCGAACGCCTGGCCCACTCGCAGGTCGAATTCGTCCTTGGCCAGCATGCCGCGCACGAACGCGGCCTTGAGAGTGCCGATCACCTGCTCGCGGTTAGCGTGCGATGCCCGCAGGCGGCCGCAGCCCGCCGCGGACGCTGCCAGCTCGTCTCCCGGCCCTGTCACCATCGCCGCCCCCACCATCACAATCCAGGGCAAGCGTAGCGCGGCGCCCGTCCTGGCGTCATCCTCGCAGGTGCCATGATCGGGGAAAGCGGGCGGATGTCACAGCTGGCGAAAGCCATCACGGCACGCCGCAGGAAGCTTCGCCGCACCGTGCCGGCCGGACAACACGACGGCATGTACAGACAGGCCCACCACATGACGACCGGAATCTTGCGACGCCGACTCCAGCCGGGAGGGACCTGTGCGGCGACGGTCTCAGCGGCCCGTGGCCGACCCACTCCGGTCACCGGAGCCAGGACACGCTTGCACGGCGTGAGATCACCCGCCCATAAGACGTTTCGCCGGCGGCGCGTGCAATCCGGCGATCAGCCGACCTGGACCGCAGCCGCCTTTACGCGAAAACACACTTCACGCAATCCCGCCACGTCCATAGACGAAGAAGAGCAGGCTCCCGCAGTGGCGGCCGGAGACCGGAACTGCGCCCGCGGGGCCGCTGCCGATGTGGTGCGGAGTGGCGCGCAAGGTTGGCTACGGTGGTGAGCTGGGTCGCGAAGAGTAGCGACATGGGGGAAGGCTACGGACGGACCCGGAGCGTGCGGCGGTTTGCTTAATGGCGTGGTCCGGCCTCCGGCGGGAAGAGGGGCGGAGGGCGCCGCGGTCCGGGACCGGATTCCGGTCCGCCGGCATCAGGAGCCTGAGGCTCGCTGGCACTGGGCTTGGTAGCGGCGACGTCGGCCCACGCACGGCCCTCCGGGCCTGCCGTGCCTACCGAGGTGGCAGCGGCGAGGGCGAGCGTGGCGTGGACCTGCGCGGCGGCCAGGGCCGGCGTCCATTCAGGGTCGTAAGTGGCGCCGCGGCTGTGGCGGCCGGCCAGGGCCAGCAGGCGCTCGGCTTCGGCGTAATGATCGGGCCCGGTCATCGGTCCTCCAGTTCTCCGGCTGTGGGGACATCCGGAGGTCTGCATAGCGCAGGCCTTGGTCCGGCACTGGAGTGATAGCCGGGAGCGGTCCGGCCGACGCATCCCGCTGGCTACGATTCCAGATGCTCCGGCCGGCTGAAACGCGCCCGTGCTATACCGGGCCCCGCCCGCTGTGCGGCATCTTGCGGGCGCTCTCGGCCCGGCGCCGGCCTTCCTTTACCCACCGCGGGATCACGTCCTCGTCGGCCCCGGCCTTCCGGCACAGTTGCGCTGCCTGGCGCATGAGCGGCTCGTCGAGCTCTCCCTCGGACGTGCCCTCCAAGATCCCGGCCACCTCGGCCAGCAGGTCGGCCCGGCGGCCCGCGATCTCCCGGAGTTCGGCTACCGCGGCGGCTCCTCGTCCGCCGTGAGCGGGCGCCATTTCGCGTGATGCCTCGCCTCGCCGGTGAGCTCGGCCACGCGGCTCCGGTCTTTTGGGGAGCGGGCGTTCCGAGTGACGGCGTTGACGACTTCGGCCAGGACTTCTGAGACCTCGAACAGCAAGTGTGGCATCCCACGCCAGCGCGTGCAACTGGAGATAACCGAGCTATGCGATCGGCGCAATTTCTTACCAGGTTAGTGCAGCATAAGTGCACAGTCCTATTTCATTCGTTCACGTCAATGCGGAAGTCTCGTGCGGCCGCGAAATCCGCTCAGTGTCCGCCATCGCGTAAATGACCTGCCGAACCAAGGTCACATCCAGCGCTGGTCACAGCGACCGGCGCGGGACGAGCCGATGTGGATCGAAGCTGAGCCTGGCTCGCGGAGTATCTGCGATCCAGCGAGCATCACCGGCGAGCACGTCAGGGACTCCCCCGGATCGGCGCAGCGGGCCAGGCGTTCGGGTTCGGCGGACCATGAACCTAATCTTTATGCGGAACAAGCTCCCGCACGTCGCACAAGGGTCCTGTGGTCCTGTGCTCGACGCGAACAATCCGAGGTTCGCGTGAGCGTCCGGCTAGGTCGGGACAGCATCCCGTTGTTGGCCGCGCGGCAGGATATGTCCGCAGGATGCTCGGTCATGAAGGCTCGTCCTCTCCTCCAGTTGCCGCCAGTAGCGGCATGGGCTGGGCGCCGTCGTGTTCGCCACTGCCGCTGACGTCGGCGACGACCGAGCTGGTCGCTAAGGCTTGCGGCCCATCCCGGCGTAGCAGGGGATCGGGTACTCGGAACCGGGCCCATGCCACTCCGGCAGCGGAACGACCCCAGGCTCCACCATCTCGAGCCCGTCGAAGAACCGCTCGAAGTCGGGCCGGGTCCGCAGGGTCAGCTGCGTCGGGCCCATCCGCTGGTTGAGCCGCGCGGCCCCCTCGGTCACCCGCCCGGTGTCGATGTCGCGGACCGTATCGGAGACGGTCAGGTAGCTGCCTGGCGGGAGCGACTCGAGGACGTGCCCGACGATCCCCCAGGGGTCGTCCCCGTCCGGGATGTACTGCAGGACCATCAGCGCCATGACCGCGACCGGCCTGCTCAGGTCGAGGGTCTCCGCCGCGCCCGCCAGCACCTTCTCGGTGTCCCTGATGTCGGACGGCACGTAGGCGGTGGCCCCCTCGGGCACGCTGGTCAGCAGCGCCCGGGCGTAGGCGAGCACGATCGGGTCGTTGTCGACGTACACGATCCGGGAGTCCGGGGCGATCTCCTGGGCGACCTGGTGGGTGTTCTGCGCGGTCGGCAGGCCGGTGCCCAGGTCAAGAAACTGCCGGATCCCGGCCTCCGCGGCCAGGTAGCGTACCGCGCGTCCGAGGAAGGCCCGGTTGGCCCGCACGCCAGGCAGGACGGTCGGGTTGGCCGCGATCACCTGCTCCGCGGCCTCCCGGTCGGCGGCGAAGTTGTCCTTCCCGCCGAGCCAGTAGTCGTACACCCGGGCGGGATGGGCCACGCTCGTGTCGAACGTGACTCCTTCGGGGGTCGGGTCGCCGACCTCAGCCATGAGCTGCCATCTCTTTCCGCGGCCGCGTCGGCCGCACAGAACCGGAACCGCTTGCCCCCCCGTAGAGGGTAACGCCGCCGCATGGCGACGGCCGGTGTACCCCCGACAAGGATGGCCATCAAGGCCCTGGCCGCTAACGCTTTTCTGCCCGGCGCGCTGCTGCCTCACCACCTGGGACGGGCCTTATAAGCGGCTCGCCCAGAGGGCCTGCGGCCAGGCTCGGTGCTATCACCACAATCCCGGCACAAGCCGCTTGGTACGGGCGGCGTAGTCCGTGTACGCCCGGCCTATCACCTCGGTGAGGACAGCTTCCTCGACGAAGATCCGGTGGATCAGGACGCCGGCCGGCAGCACCAGCAGGATCGCCAGCGGACTTCCGGGAGCGGGAGGTGCTTCTTGGCCTCTTCATAGAGCTCGGCCGGGAGCGGCCCCCTCTCCGACGTCGAAGACGCCCATCGCGACATGATCGGGCAGATTCGGCAGGATGGACCGCTCTGGCCCGAGAGCGGCTGGGGGTGCGGTAGGGGGCGAGCACCGGGCCCGTTCGGTCCAAAGATCTTTTCGCCGAACGAACCGGGTATCACGGCCCCCGGCCGGCTAGTAGCGGATAACGCCTGGCGTCCCGCCTCCGCAGGCGATCGACTCGCCGTTGACCGAGACCGACAGGGGTGAGGCCAGGAAGGCGATCACGGCCGCGACCTGGCTGGCGTCGATGAGCGTGCGGGTGAGGTTGCGGCCGGCCAGCTTGCGGACCATCAGCTCGAGCGCGCGCTTGGCGTGCGCCCCGGCAAGTGTCCGGGCACGAGCGGCCTCGGGATAGCGTTAACCGCATGGCGATCATGACGCGGCCGCTTGGCCGGACGCAGGCGGACGTGACCATCCTCGGATATGGCGCCATGGAACTGCGAGGCGCGCCGGGGGGACCTGAGATAGCGGACGAGGACGCCGGGTCCCTGGTCAACGCGGTCCTAGACGGCGGCATCAACCTGATCGACACCTCGCCCGACTACGGCCGCAGCGAGGAGCTCATCGGGCGCTACGTGGGGCACAGGCGCGATGAGTTCTTCCTCGCCTCCAAGTGCGGCTGCCTAATGGAGCTGCCGACGGACGTGCCGCCACCGTACCCGCACGACTACAGCCCGGGCAACGTCCGCGCGGTTGTCGAGCGGTCGCTGCGGCGGCTCCGTACGGACCACCTGGATCTCGTCCAGGTGCACATGTCCCCGAGCAGGGCCACGCTGGAGGAGAACCATACGGTCGAGACGCTCCAGGAGCTGCGGGACGAGGGCAAGGTCCGGTTCGTCGGCATGTCAGGCATCCTCCCTGACCTGCCTGACCACCTCGCGATGAACGTCTTCGACGCCTTCCAGATCCCCTACTCGGCCATCCAGCGCGACCACGAGGACCTCATCGCCGAGGCGGCGGGCAAGGGCGCGGGAACGCTGATCCGGGGCGGCGCGGCCCGTGGCGCGGCGTCGGAGGAGAAGAACTGGCGGACCGGCCCGCTCACCCAGGAGCCGGGCCTCGGCCAGCGGAACTGGGAGACCTCGGGCATCGAGGACCTGCTCGCCGACGCGGGCATGTCCACGATGGAGTTCGTCCTCCGCTTCACCCTCAGCCACCCGGGCCTGTCGACCACCATCGTCGGCACCGCGAACCCGGCGCACCTGGCCACCAACATCGCAACAGCCGAGAAGGGGCCCCTCCCTGCCGACCTCTATGAAGAGGCAAAGAAGCGCCTCCCGCAGTACTAAGCCGACCGGCGCCGATCCATCCGGTACGGGCCGCCAATGAGGCCTGCTGGAGGGCCAGCGCACAGGACCGCCTTCCGCCCGGAACGCAGACCAGGCCGGTTTGTACAGTATCCCCATCGGAAAAATCGGATATGCCTCACTGAGGAGGGCCCTGCCGTGGAAACCTGGGACGCCATCCGCGCCCGCCGCAACGTCCGCGCCTACCGGCCTGACCCCGTGGCGGCCAGCGACCTCGACCGGATCACCGAGGCAGGCCGACGGGCGCCGTCGGCATCCAACCGGCAGCACTGGGACTTCATCGTAGTCACCGAGCCGGATCAGCTCCGGGCGCTGTCCACCGTGTGGCGGGGCGCCGGCCACATCGCCGGCGCAGCCGCGGCCATCGCCCTGGTCATGCCGAGGGCCGAGGACGACCGTACCCGCCTCCTCGACTACTACGACCTCGGGCAGGCCACCTACGCCATGGCCGTCGCCGCCGCCGACCTCGGCATCGGCACCGGCCATTCCTCGGTCGGCGACCAGGATGCGGCCCGTGAGATCCTGGGCGTGCCCGGCGATCACGATGTCACCTTTCTCCTCGGCGTGGGCTACCCGGCGGACCGGCCGCTGCGGCCCATCGCCAATCCCGACCGCCGCCCGGCCGGCGAGGTCATTCATCACAGCCGTTGGTAACCGGCGGACCCCGTCGGCCGAGTAGTCAACCGCGGTCGGCCAGACCGGCCGCCCCGACTTCACGGCGCCGGAGCGCAGCGGGCGCCCAGCGAGGGTCTCTCCCGCGTGCCCCAGCGGGACCCGGCTCCGCGCGGCCTTCGCGACCACCCGCGCGCCCGCCAATCCAGGTGACCGGTTGCCGATGACCGCCGCCCGATCGGGCAGCTCGCGGCGTGCCAGCCGCGCTCGGCGGGGATCTTCATCCGTAAGCCGCCGCCAGCCTTGTCGGGTGCCAGAACTCGTGTGGAGCACCTGAGCTGGGCTTCTATCCTCGGCGCTCGTGCTCTTTCGGCTCGTATACCTCGCCGTGTCCCGCGTGCTCGCGTGGGGGCACGATCCGCCGGATCCTGGCCAAGGCCGGGCTCGGGCCGGCGCCGCGCCGGACGTCACCGACATGGCACCAGTTCCTGACATCCCAGGCATCCGGGATCCTGGCCTGCGACTTCCTGCACGTTGACACCGTGTTCCTCAAGCGCCTGTACGTCTTCTTCGTCATGGAGATCCAGACCCGCCGCGCGCACATCCTGGGGGTCACCGCCAATCCGACCGACTCCTGGACCGCCCAGCAGGCCCGTAACCCGCTGATGGACCTAGGCGAGCGGGCCGGCCGGTTCAAATTCCTGATTCGCGACCGCGACAGCAAGTTCACGGCCGTGTTCGACGACGTGTTCGCCGGCGGCGGTGTACGGATTATTAAAACGCCCGTCCGGTCACCTCGGGCGAATTCCTTTGCGGAGCGATATGCGGGAACGCTACGCCGGGAGTGCCTTCACCATCTGCTGATCCACGGTGAACGGCACCTGCGCACCGTCCTTGCCGAGTTCCAGAGCCACTGCAACCATCACCGTCCCCACCGAGGCCGATCCCTTCACCCGCCGGTACACAACCCAGGCGAGGCCACCGACATGACTGCCCGGATCAACCGCCGGACCACCGTCAGCGGGCTGATCAACGAGTACCACAGAGCCGCCTGACGATCGCGGGAAACCCAGCGCAGCAAGAGCATACGCGGGTTATGGCACCCCACAGGGTCCCGTGAGTCACATACCCTCCTACGGCGGGTTCGGGGGAGGGCACCCACATTTTCACCCGCATGCTCGCTGCCAGCTCTGTCGACGTTCTCCGTACCCTTGAGGGCGTAGCGGTCGATAGATGCCGCCGATTCAGGCCAGAGACCGATGACGGGTCAAATAAAGTCCATACCGCGTGGCGCGGTCGCTGCTCTTTGCTGCTGTATATCTGACTGCGCGGGGCCTGCGTCCGCGTCGGCCCACGTGTATTATTACCATCAAGTTACCCGACTGCTGGAAGTTGAGCGCTAACGTTGCCTGATAGTCTCGCGGGAGATGTCTTTGCGTAATCAATATCTTTCTCTTTCACAATTTGAATCGGGCGGCCTGATTCCTTACGGGCTGGTGATTAGTAATAAACTCTACCCGGCGTCCCCAATAAGAATTGGGGTTCTCTTGGAAAAAACGTCACGTGATCAAGGTTCTGATGCCCTGGTTATAACTCGCGAACAATACTATCGTACCGTTGCGGAACAAAGTGAGAATGCAGAAGAAAGATATAAGGTAGAAATAAATTCTTATCTTAGCGCATACGTCAAATATGCGCGAGTAAGAATGGTACTTGCCTGGTTCCGGGCATTCTTTTACCTCTTGCATACGGTCGCGTTCTTTGTAGCATTCGTTGACCTATTTCTTCTGGTTGTTTTGTACTTGCCTAATAGTTCATCGCACTTGAAGGACTACTACTTCTTCAACACTTCATTGCACGTTGATTTGACGAGTAAGCGTGATCTGCTCATAATCCTTGGTGCCGCTATCGCAGCTCTTCTGCTCACTTCTCGGCTCGGCAAACTACTATCGCATCGGATCTACCGCACATATAAATCACTTCAACCTTCAGCTCAAGCTCTCGATCAGCGACTAATAAATGAGTTCCGGACCGTCATTGTTGATCTTATGCGGAAATCCCACGAGCGTCGGAATGAACCGATGCTCCTTTCTGGCCGTGCTCCTACACTGGTCGAAGTAGAATCTGTACGCGTGTTTCCGTCCGAGACCTTTGACGAAGTTGTCGATTTCTTGGAACAGCATGTAACATCCGCTGTAGGCATAGCTGGCAGTAGAGGTGCCGGAAAATCTACGCTTCTTCGCTGGCTTTTTAACACTCTATCGCCTGAATGGATCACCGTCTATCTGGCAACACCGGCAACATACAATGCTCTCGACTTCGCCCGAATGATTTTTGGAACAACGGCTAATGCTATTCTAACTAACTACCAATCGAAAGCAATTCCAGTTCGATCCAGAATGTGGCATGCTTCCATGAGCGCCTTTCGGCCACGTCCCCGCCTCGCTCAGGAAGAGATAGTGCGTATTTCTAATGACATACTAAGTCTTATCGGCAGGTCCAGAACTGACCAGTGGACCACCACGGGCGGGTTCTCTGCTAAAGGTGCGTCGTTGACACGGCAAAAGCAGACTACCACGACAGAACGAGAGCCTACCCATCCCGAATTGATTGCGGCTTTTACGCGATATCTTGAAACCTACCGGAGGTTGGGTGGACGGAAAATCGTCATCGCAATTGACGAGCTAGATAAGCTTGCAACCGCGGACGACGCTATCGGGGCCGTTAATAGTTTGAAGGACCTCTTCCATCTGCCCAATACTCATTTCGTAGTTTCTGTTTCCGAGGATGCATTGGTGCGTTTCGTAATGCGCGGCATTCCGTTTCGAGATGTATTTGATTCCGCTTTTGATAATATTGTTCAGGTCGAGCCGCCCTCACCTGAAGATGCATGGAAGTTGCTGGCACATCGGACCGGTGGATTCCCCATTTCTGCGGCTCTGTTCTGTTACGCATGGTCGGGCGGTATGCCCCGCGATCTGATTCGTGCGGCGCGGGCATGTGTAGATATTCGGAGGCGCAGGGGCAAAACAGTTACGGTAGCAGAACTAACACCTACCGTAGTTCGGCATGACTTGAAGGACGCTTTGGACGCAGCCTTGACCAACGTTTTGGGGGAAGATAATACACAAGGCGTTGAATCTATGCTTGTGCTGCGGCGAAAGCTAGAGGACGAGTCGATCCCACTGGAGGACGTGCTAAAGGGCGCGGATTTGAGAGGCGAGCTCGATGTTGGCGGTGGCGACCAGGATCGTATGCTGTTGCTTCAGCGACTCGCATTGTACGTTGACCTGGGTCACTCTATGGTAGACTACTTTACGAGCAGTTTCGACGAAAAAGTGACAACCAATTTTGACGAAGTAATAGGAATCGTACGCAAATTTGCGCGCGCCAAATTGGCGCTATCAATGTATCCGCATGAGGCCGAATGGCTATTGTCTGAGGCCCTTAAGGCAATGAAGAATGACGGATAATACCCTGTACCCGTGTGCCGTTCAGGCGGCCAGGGGCGGAACGCGGCCACCCGGGTGCACCTGCCGAATTCGCCGCGTCACCACGCAGGGACGAGCGCTGCGGGCATGCGGTCCAGAACTGGACGATATGAATGCCGTCATCCCAGCTGGCCGCTGCCCCGCGGCCAAGATGGCGGCGGTCTCATCCCCGCCGGACGCGGCTTCCTCGCAGAACGCATCGACCCGCCGCTGATCCTGGTGAAAGGGGTGCTGGTCGCCGCGGGCACAGCAGTAATGTTCCCCTTCCCGGGCAACCGATCATCCGGGGTATTCGTGGAGTCTGCATGACATCACGCGCACGCGCCCGCGACGGCAGGCTGGCGTTCGGCGACATGGCCGCGGTATTCCGCGCGCACCGGGCTGAGCTGGTCCGGCTCGCCGCGTTCATCCTCGCCGACAGGGGGGCGGGCGAGGACGTGGTGCAGGACGTGTTTGCCCAGATGCACGCCCGCCAGGGCAAGCTCGGGGACCGCGGCCAGGGAACGCCCGCGGACCCGCTGCCCTACCTGCACCGGGCGGTGGTCAACGGCTGCCGCTCAGCACTGCGTCGGCGGCGGCTGATCAGGCGGCACGCGGAGCACGATTCGCTGTGCCCGCCGCTATCGGTCGAGGAAGCCGCACTGCTGTCCGAGGAGCGCCGCCAGGTGCTGGCTGCGCTCGCCGCCCTGCCCCGGCGCCGCCGGGAGGTCCTGGTGCTCAGGTTCTACCTGGGCCTGTCCGAGGCGGAGATCGCCGCGACGCTCGGCATCAGCCCCGGCACCGTCAAGTCCACCGCGGCCCGCGGCCTGGCCACGCTGGCCGACGCGCTGAAGGAGACCGGGCCGGTACCTGCTCGCCGGGATCAACGGCAAGCTTGGCTGGATCTCCGGGGGGAGGCTGATCCCCCTGCAGGCCGAGCCGCAGCTGTCGTGGATCGCCTGGTAAGCCGAGGATGGCGGCGATGTGGGCGGCGCCGGGACGGCGGGGGTTGGCCAGCACCTCGTCGGCCAGGGCGTCGGCGGCGATGATCCCAGCAGGCCGTGCCCGGCCTGCCATGACCGGGGCAGGACCCGCCGGGGCCGGGACTGCGCAGACGGCCGGTGCTAGGGAGATCCCCGGCAGGCGCGGCAGGGGCGCGGTATGCCTGCCCGTGCCGCAGGCTACAGCACCATCGCGGCGTAGCCGTTCATGGCGCCGTTACCGGCACCGATCCACAGGAACGCGACAAGATCACCATCGCGGACCCGGCCGGCCCGGCGGTCCTCGTCCAGCAGGATCAGCGTGCTGGCGGCCGAGGTGTTCCCGTAGTGGCTGACACCGACCGGAACCCTTTCGGGCGGCAAGCCCAGCATCTGGACGGCCTGGCGTACCACCACGCCGTTGGCTTGGTGCAGGTACCAGCGGGCTACCGAACCGATGTCGAAGTCCGTCCCGGTCAGCGGCTTGACCGTGACGGGCCAGTCCTCCTGCAGCATCTGGAAGTTACGGGCCATGAGCGCAGGGAAGACCTCCGCCACCTTGACGCCGTCCATCAAGAAGACATGGTCAGACAGGTTCGCCGCCGAGGTGTGGTGCAGGCAGCCGCCGGCGGGATACATGACGAGCTCGACGTCGGGGTTGGTCTCATAGCGGACCGACAGGAGTCCCTTCGGCCGGCCGCCGGGGGCTTGAGGGGCAGAGCGGAAGACAACGGCACCGGCGCCGTCGGCGAACATGAGCGGGGCCAGCCATCCCATGCCGCTCGGGTGCCCGTAGTAGGCGTCGTGAACCTCGGGGCCGAAATAGCCTGACGGGCAATTGCTGGCCACCACCAAAGCGGTAGCAGGCACCATCGAGATCAGCGAAGCAGCAGCCGTGCGAAAGCCAGCGGCGAGCCCGGCGCAGCCCAGGTTGTGGT
>JBKQQQ010000848.1:0-10587 GCA_052144275.1 Streptosporangiaceae bacterium | reverse complement strand
CCAGGCCGAGGCAGGAGCCCTGGCTGACGCCGAGGACCAGGACCCAGAACGGCGCCGTGCCCAGCGGCCCCCACAGCGATCCGGCCAGGCCGACGGCGGTCCCGATCAGGCTGGGCACGACCAGGGCACGCTGGCCGGGGCTGCGGTGGGCGAGCACCGGCACGATGAGCGAGGTGGCGAGGTTGCCGACACCCATCAGCGCGAGCAGGTTGCCGGCCGTGACCGCGGAGTCACCGCGGTCCTGGAAGATGGTCGGCAGCCAGGAAAGCGCCGCGTAGTACAGCAGGCTCTGCAGCCCCATGAACGCGGTGACCTGCCAGGCGAGCGCGTACCGGTACACCGTGACCCCGGCGGCCGGCGGGAGCGGGGCCGCGGAGGCAGACGCCGGGGGCCGGACACCGGCCGTCCGGTACCTGAGCTGGGGCAGCCACAGCAGCGCGGCCAGCGCGGCGGGGACCGCCCACACGCCAAGCGCTAGCCGCACCGAACCACCCGAACTGCGGTAGAGCGGCACGCTGAGCAGCGAGGACAAGATCGCGCCCACGGACAACGCGGTCAGGTAGATGCCGACGAGCAGCCCGGCCCGTTCGGGCCAGCGCCGCTTGACCATGCTGGAGAGCAGCACGTTGAGGACGGCGATCGCGCTCGCGGCCAGCGCCGTCCCAGGAAACAGCATGATCCCGGGCGCCGCGCCCCGCAGCAGCAGGCCCGCGGTGAGCAGGACCAGCGCGACCAGCAGGATCGCTTCCTCGCCGTAACGCCGGTTCAGCCAGGCGGCGAAGGCGGAGACCACGCCGAAGCAGATCACCGGCGTGGCCGCGAGCAGTGACAGCGTGGCCGACGACAGGTGCAGCTGGGTCTGCAGGTCAGGAAAGATCGGCGGCAGGCTGGTGATCGCGGCGCGCAGGTTGAGCCCGGCCGCCGCCACCGCGACGATGAGCAGCGGGATCTCATACGGCCGGCGTACGTTGGCGGCCCGGTATTTAGGCATCAGCAACTAAAGTTATATGAAAATAAAAATTCTTTTCAGGCCGAACGAACCGTGGTGCGTGCCCCGGACACGCGTGATCGCCGCGGCTACAGGCCGGGGAGCCGCGGCTACAGGCCGGGCAGGAGCAGCAGTTTGCCAGTGGTTCGCCGGCTAGCCAGGTCCTCCTGCGCGCGGGCGGCATCGGCCAGCGGGTAGGTGCCGCCTATCCGCACCTCGAGTTCGCCCTTGGCGATCCAGTCGAACACCTCGCTCGCGCGCCACCGCAGTTCCGTGGTGTCGGCGATGTAATGCACCAGGGTGGGCCGGGTGAGGAAGAGCGACCCGCCGCTGTTCAGCCGCTGCGGGTCCAACGGAGGCACCTGGCCGCTTGAGGCTCCGTAGAGCACCATCATGCCGCGGGGACGCAGGGCCGCCAGGCTGTCATCGAAGGTGTCCTTGCCCACGCCGTCGTACACCACGTGCGCGCCGACGCCCTCGGTCGCCTCGTCGGCGATGGCACGGAAGCGGTCGTAGCCGACGACGTGATCGGCGCCTGCGCCAAGCGCGAGTTCGGCCTTCTCGCCGCCTGACGTGGTGGCTACGACGATGCCGCCGCGCCGCTTCACCATCTGGGTCAGCAGCAGCCCGACCCCGCCGGCCGCGGCGTGCACCACGGCGACGTCGCCCTCGCGTACCGGGTAGGTGCTGGTGACCAGGTAGTGGGCGGTCATGCCCTGCAAGATGGCGGCGGCGGCGACCTGCAGGCTCACCTCGTCCGGAACCGAGACGACCCGGTTGGCCGGCAGCACGACCTGCTCGGCGTAGCTGCTCCCCGGGCCGGCCCAGGCCACCCGGTCACCGACGGCCAGGGTGGTGACGTCCTCCCCCACGGCGGCGACCGTGCCCGCGCCTTCCGCGCCGGGGACGAAGGGCGGCTCTGTCCGGTAGTTGCCGACGCCCTCTCGCTGGTAGATGTCCATGTAGTTCACGCCGGCCGCGGCGACATCCACGACCACCTGCCCCGGTCCCGGCAGCGGCGCTTCCTGCTCGGTGACCCTCAGCACGTCGGGTCCGCCCAGACGCTCGCCCACCACCACGCGCATGCTCACACTCTCCCTTTCGCCTGCTGCCCTGGACCAGCCTTTCATAAGGCCCTGCCGACCGGGACAACCCCGGCCAGATTTGAATGCGTTCAAATTTCTGCCGGTGATCCGGTCCATGACCCGGCAGTTGCTAGCGGTCCTCGACGAGGTTCTCCGCTAGCGCGGCCGGCGGCCGGGCTCCGGCTGCCGCGGTCTGCGTTTCGCCGGTCCTCCTGTTCAGGGCCAGCCAGCCGATCAGGCCGAGCGGGTAGATGAAGTATCCGAACCGGACGTCGGGCCCGAGCAGGAACATCAGCGCCAGCCCGACGGCCAGCCGCCTGGTCGCCGCGGGGACGTCGCGGGGCGGCCGGATCACCAGCGAGATCGCGATGCCCAGCCCGGCCGCGAGCAGGAGGCCGACCGAGACCACGTGCCCGGCCGCGCCCATCGCGGTGAGCAGGTGACCGGGCAGCAGGCTCTCGGCCGGGGTCTTGTACCTGGTGAGGCCGAGCGGGAACAGCACGCTGTTCTGGACCAGGGCGTCGGCGCCCCGCAGCGAGGTCAGCGCGGCCGGCGCCAGCGCGGCGATGAGGACCACGGCGGTGACGGCCGACGTCGCGACGAAGCGACCCGCGGCCCGCGCGCCGTCGCGGGCCGCGAACATCGCGGCCAGGACCGGGACGGCGAGCCAGGCGGTGGACTTCAGGTCACAGGCGACGCCCAGGGCGACGCCCGAGCCGACCGCCGGCGAGACAGCCAGCGAGGTTCCCGCGGCCCGCGCGGCCGCGCCGGGCCGGGCGGCCAGCGCCAGGGCCAGCAGGATCAGCGCGAGCACCGGCGGGTCGGTGGTGATCACGGCCAGGTTGAGCCCTACCACCGGCGAGGCCACCGCGACGGCCATGGCCAGCAGCGCGTCACGGCGGCACACGGCACAACCCCGATGCGGCATCGCGATCCAGAACGCCGCCACGAGCGGGATCACCGTGCCGAGAGCGATCCACACCCCGGAGTTACCCGCCAGACCGCCAAGCCCGGCCGCGCTCGGCAACCCGAACAAGGTCATGACCGGCAGGTAGGGGTTGTAGGACAGCCAGGAGGTGACCTGCGCGGCGGACAGGTAGGGCGAGCCGTGGTGCAGCAGCAGCGTCGCGGACCGGTCGATGACGAACATCCCCGCTTCCAGCGGATAAGCGACCGATAGCCAGAGCAACGGAGCGAGCACGGCCAGCGCCACCGAGACCAGGACGGCGGCGATCCGGCCGCTCAAGCGCCACAGCATGAACAGGGCCGCGGCGTAGCCGCACGCGGCCCAGATGGCCCAGACCTGATCCCGGCCGCCGGAGAAAACGGCGGCGGCGACCGCGTACGCTCCGAACGCGGCGTAGGCGGCCATGAGGTGCCGCCGGTCGAGCCAGGGACGATCCAGGTGGCGCACCGCGGATCTGTCCGGCGCGAGCGACTGCGCCCCGCCGCTGATGGCCCCGCCGCTGATGGCCCCGCCGCTGGTGGCCGGGCCGTCCTTAGTACGGCCGCCGGTTCCCGGGCGGCCTGCATCGTCCACTTGCTGGGTCAGCTGGTCCCCCGTTGACCAGAGCCGGAGCTGCTTCGTGTAGGCAGCAAAACGCTACGAGCAGACGCGAGCCCGCGTCAAGTCGGCCGCGTGTCCGGTGATTGCCCGGCTGGCTACTGCCGGGAGACCAGTTCGGCTCGGACTTCCTCAAGGATCGAGCGGAATTCGCCGCCCTGTTCGGGCCGCCGCCGAGTTCGGTGGCGTCTGCTGGTCGTCAGCCGCGCTGGCCGCAGCCGCGTTCGGCGGCTAGCCGGCGCATGGCCCGGGTCATCTGGGCCGTCGTGGGCGGATCCGGCAGGGCCGGTGAGTCCTGGCGCCGGAACGCGTCGAGGGCCAGGGCCACGAACCGCCGCCAGGCGCCGGGCGCGTCGGCCCGGGTGACGTGCATCACCCCGGCGGTGGCGATCAGCAGCAGCACGAGGTCCTCGCCTGCGAAGTCCTCGCGCAGCGCGCCGTCGGCCTTGGCCCGCTCGATCAGCGTGACGACCTGGTCGTTGGCCGTCCGGCGGAGCCGCTCGACCTGCTCATCCGCGGACAAGGTCATGGACAGCAGGTCGGACAGGCCGCGGTCAGCAGCCTGAAGCTCGCAGATCCGCTGCACGAACCCGGCGAAGCCGGCCCACGGATCGGCGACGGCCAGGGCCTGCTCGGCGGCCTCGGCGTACTCGGCGACCTTCTCGGTGAGCGCGGCGGCGACCAGCTTCTCGCGGGTGGGGAACCGCCGGTACAGCGTGGCGATTCCGACGCCGGCCCGGGCGGCGATCGCCTCGAGCGGGGCCTCCAGGCCCTGCTCGGCGAACACGTCCCTGGCCACCGCCACGATCGCGTCCCGGTTACGCGCGGCGTCGGCCCGCAGCCGGCGGGGGGGCTGATGGCGGGCCGTCATAGGCCCAGGATAGACGATGTGGAGGATACCCTCCGGACATGGTCGTAGCCAGGGGTAGGCTGCCCAGTGGATTTCCCCGAGATACGCCGGCGAGCAAACGGAGAGAGAACATGGAACCTAGCCCGGGCCCGTGGATCAGCGCGCTGCGCCACTCCCACGACCGGTTGCGAGCCAGCGTCGAGCCCCTGGGCCTCGCCGAGCTGGAACGGCGCTCGTACGCCAGCGAGTGGTCGATCGCCCAGGTGCTCTCCCACCTGGGGTCGCAGGCCGAGATCTTCGGCTTGTTCGTCGATGCCGGGCTGACCGGGCAGGAGCCGCCGGGACGTGAGGAGTTCATGCCGATCTGGGACAGCTGGAACGCCAAGGACCCGCAGGCCCAGGCATCGGACGCGCTGCGCGCCGACCAGGCGACCCTGGAGCGGTTCGAGTCCCTGGACGCGGACCAGCAGGCGCGGCTGCACCTGAAGATGTTCGGGATGGAGCTTGGCACCACCGGGCTGGCGCGGATGCGCGTCGGCGAGCACGCCATCCACACCTGGGACGTCGTGGTCGCGCTCGACCCGGCGGCCACGGTGGCCCCGGATGCCGTCGATCTCCTCCTCGACACGCTTGACCAGCTCGCGGCCAGGACCGGCAAGCCGGACGGGAAGCAGCGGAAGGTACGCGTGTCCACCACCGACCCGGAGCGCCAGTTCATCCTGGAGACGGGCGAGGCGGTCACGCTCACGCCGGCGGACGGCGAGAGCACGCCCGAGCTGGGCCTGTCCGAGCTGCGGATGCCCGCCGAGGCGTTCGTCCGGCTGGTCTACGGCCGGCTGGATGAGGCGCACACCCCGCCCATCGAGAGCGCCGGAGTCGAGCTCGACGAGCTGCGGCCGATCTTCCCCGGCTTCTAGCCGGGGCCTTTCTCCAGGCCGGTTCCGGAGCCGTTCCTTCCGTATCCCGGCAGTTAAGGTTCGCCGTCCGCAAGGAGCCGCCCGATCACCACGGTGGCGTCCAGGTCGTCCGAGCCGGCCACCCGGGTAGTCAGGCCACTGGCGACGAAGGCTGCCTGGGCCGACGGTGCCTGGCGCTCGGTGGTCTCGATCAGCAGGTGGCCGCCGGGCTTCAGCCACTGCGGGGCTCCGGCGGCGACCCGGCGCAGCACGTCGAGCCCGTCCGGGCCGCCGTCCAGGGCCACCCGCGGCTCGTGCGCGCGGGCCTCGGGCGGGAGGAAGCCGATCTCGCCAGAAGGCACATAGGGCACATTGGCGACAAGGATTCCGACCCGGCCCCGCAGCCCGACAGGCAGCGGTTCATACAGGTCGCCCTGATAGACGTGGCCCCAGGGACCGGGGACGTTCCGCCGGGCACACCGCACGGCGGCCGGGTCAATGTCGGCCGCGTGCACCTCGACCTGGCCCGCCGCTGCCGCCAGCGCGGCGCCTATCGCGCCTGCGCCGCAGCACAGGTCGACGATCACATCCCCCGGCCGGGTGATGCCCTCGCCGGGGGGTCTGGGGGGGTCGTCCCCCCGGACGATGCCCTCGCGGGGGGGTCTGGGGGGGTCGTCCCCCCGGACGAGTAGCGCGGCCTGCCGGACGAGGAACTCGGTGCGCCGCCGCGGGACGAACACCCCGGGAGCCACGGTGATCCGCAAGCCGCAGAACTCCGCCCAGCCGAGTACCTGCTCGAGCGGCAGGCCGGCGACGCGCCGGTCTACCATCGCGTCGAGTTCGTCTGGTGTCCGGGCAGCGGATAGGAGCAGCCGGGCTTCGTCCTCGGCGAAAACGCAGCCCGCAGCCCGGAGCCTGCTAACGATGAGAGAGTCGGGGACAGACATATCGAGGCGGAACCCGGACTCTCTCCCTAGGCATGCGATCAGGCAGGAGCCAAGACTATCGCTGCTGGGCGACCTGCCGGCTCGCTGCCTTGTAGGCGGACTTCCGCGCCGCTTTCGCGATCTTCTTATCGGGGTGGTACCTGCCGATCACCGTCAGGACGCTAGCCGCGTCCGGATGCGGTACCCGCGCCATCATCTCGAACGCAGCCGGTTCCCGGCCGGCGGGGATGGCTTCACCGAGTCGCTTCGCGAGCGCCACGGGTTCGTACTCGGCTTCGTCGTCGACGTCGTCCCAGCCGTCCGTCACGAGCGCGTCGGTCAGGACCCAGGCCAGGTCATCGTCGGCAAGCTCCAGTCCGGAAGGCATGGCGGTCGCCGGGTCGCCGTCGCCGCCAGCCGCCAATGCGGCCAGGGTGGCCTTCGCGTACCCGCGCAACTCCATCTGGCCGAGCACGTCGCGCCATGCGGGTTCGGCGGGAGCGCCGAGCCCGGTGACGACGGCCACGGCCAGCACGCGAGACGCCGGATCGGATTCCGCGGCGACGGAAAGCAGTTCCCTGGCCGCGGACTCCGTGGTGCGGTAAGCCAGCCAGGCGGCGGTCTCGGCCTGGAATTCCTCCTCGCCCGCGCCTTCTGCCATCGCGATCAAATCCGCCGCGGTCATCTCCTCTGCGGGCGGGAGCAGCGGGACTTCCACCCCGGAGTCGGCGAACTGCGCACGGATCGCGGCCAGGCCCAGGGGCGTCAGCCGCGCCAGGTCGCCATCCTCGCCGTCCGATATCCGGACGGCCCCGACCGCGACCATCTGGTCAAGCAGCAGCCGGGCGGGATCCCCGTGCGCTCGGACCCATGACTGCCATGTCTTCGCGGCCCGGGCTGGTGCCAGCTCATCGACCGCGGCGGACCTGATCACCTCACTGACCTCGGCGACCGGGAGGCCGTCCGGTCTGGCCAGGAAGAGCATCACCGACAGGGCCGCCCCTTGCCCGAAGAAGTCAAGCTCGCTCGACCGGCGCGGGTCCAGCGACGCGACGATGTCCAGCGTGCCCATGACGAGCGCGAACAGCGTCTCCCAAATGTCCAGCACCTCGTCATCGTCGCCGTCTGGCCATGCCTGCGCGGTCTCGCCAGGGACCGCGTGGGTTTCGTCCTCGTCCAGTTCGATGAATTCCGCGTCGAGGGCCAGGCGCCACAGGTAGTCCAGGCGCGGAACGTCCCGCATCCGCCCGACGGTGGGCAGGTCCGGCACGCTGAGGCCCAGCGCCACGGCGGCTTCGGCCGCGTCGCCGCCGGCCAGTTCTCCGTTCTCGGTCACCGTGCGGCCCATGCCCAGCCACGCGGCGAGGGCCCGCAACTGGCCGACCATGGGAACACCGCGTGCCATTCCGGCCAGTTCCGCCTCAGCCGGCAGGCGCATCGGCGGCAGCCGGTCGGGCAGCCCGAAGGCCTCCTTGAAGTCGATGTCCTCGTCGTCGTCCTCGTATTCCTCCCCCGGGCCGAAGACGTCGCCGGCCGGATCCACCCGGGCGTTGTACCCGGCGATCCAGCGGTCGACGGCCGTCTGGTCACTCATATCGACGCCGTCGGCCGCCATCGCCTGGACGAAGGAACGAGCCGTCCCCCAGTTCGCCGGGTCCATCACCGCGTCGGCGAACCGGGGCCCGATCCGGTCAAGCTCGAGTTCCAGCTTGCGGGCGGCAGCTTCCGTCATTCCCTCGCTTTCGGCGAGGTAGGCGAGGAAGTCGCGCACGGCGGGGATCGTGTCCTCGGTATCGGCGAGGTCAAACACGGTGACCTTGCGGGGGTATACGCGCAGCAGCAGTTCCTCGAGGTCACCTGGGCTGAGCTCGACGGGACGCTCAATCCCGAGGTGGTCCCGCATCAAGTCGAGCAGGGTCTTCAGCTCATCGGCGTCCGTACCCGGATCACCGCTTAGCTTCTGCCTTGTCGTCTTCGTCCAGCGGCGGAAGCCCGTCAGCGCCGCAGTGAAGGGATCTTTCTCCATGGGCGACAACCCTAGCGATGCCCGCGCCATGCCGTTCTACGAACGTCACATGGGCTACTAGCATCCAAGAGAGGGCTGCGCAATCCTCGCACGCTAAAGCAGCGACCGGAGCACGTATTGCATGATGCCGCCATGCCGGTAGTAATCCGCCTCACCCGGGGTGTCGATCCGGACGACAGCGCGGAATTCCTTGTCATCGGCTGTCACGGTCACCTCGTTCGGCACATTTCCTGAATTTATTTGCTCGATGCCGCGGATATCGAAGGTCTCGTTGCCGGTGAGGCCCAGGGAGGCCGCCGACTCCCCCGGCCGGTACTGCAGCGGCAGGACGCCCATGCCGATCAGGTTGGACCGGTGGATGCGCTCGAAGGACTCGACGAGCACCGCGCGCACGCCGAGCAGCAGCGTGCCCTTGGCGGCCCAGTCGCGGGATGAGCCCGAGCCGTACTCCTTGCCGCCGAGAACGATCAGCGGGGTGCCCTCGTCGATGTACCGGCGGGATGCCTCGTAGATCGACATCTGCTCGCCGTCCTTGACGGTCACGCCGCCCTCGGTGCCCGGCGCGAGCTGGTTGCGCAGCCTGATGTTGGCGAACGTGCCGCGGATCATCACCTCGTGGTTGCCGCGGCGCGAGCCGTAGGAGTTGAAGTCCTTACGCCCGACGCCGTGCCCGGTCAGGTAGGTCCCGGCCGGGCCCTCGGTTTTGATCGCGCCGGCCGGCGAGATGTGGTCGGTCGTCACCGAGTCGCCGAGCTTGGCCAGCACCCGGGCGCCGGCGATGTCGGTGACCGGCTCCGGCTCCACGGGCATGCCGTCGAAGTACGGCGGGCGGCGCACGTAGGTCGACTTCTCGTCCCAGGCGTAGGTGTCGCCCGCCGGGATGTCGAGCCCGCGCCAGTTGTCGTCGCCCTTGAACACGTCGGCGTAGTCGCGGGTGAACATCTCCTGGGCCACCGCGGTCTGCACGACGTCGGCGACCTCCTCCGGGGAAGGCCAGATGTCCGCGAGGTAGACCGGCTTGCCCTCGGCGTCGGAGCCGAGCGGCTCGTTCTGCATGTCGATGTCCATCGTCCCGGCCAGCGCGTAGGCGACCACCAGCGGCGGCGAGGCCAGGTAGTTCATCTTCACATCCGGGTTGATCCGGCCCTCGAAGTTCCTGTTGCCCGACAGCACGGCCGCCACGGCCAGGTCGCTGGAGTTCACCGCCTCGCTGATCGCCGGCGGCAGCGGCCCGGAGTTGCCGATGCAGGTGGTGCAGCCGTAGCCGACCAGGTTGAAGCCGAGCTTGTCCAGGTAGGGCAGCAGGCCGGAACGCTCGTAGTAGTCCATCACCACCTTGGAGCCGGGCGCCAGCGTGGTCTTGACCCAGGGCTTGCGGGCCAGGCCCCGGTCGACCGCGTTCTTGGCCAGCAGCGCGGCGCCGACCATGACCGAAGGGTTGGACGTGTTCGTGCAGGAGGTGATCGCGGCGATCACCACGCTGCCGTGGTCGACGCTCGTTTCCGTGCCGTCTTCCAGGGTCACGCGGATGGGGTTCGACGCACGGGTCCCGTCTCCTGCCGCCACCGGGTCCGAGGCTGGGAAGGTGCCGGCCAGGCCGTTGTCCAGGCTGGCTTCCGGCACATAGTTCGGCAGGGCATCGCGGAAGGCCGTCTTGGCGTCGGCTAGCGCGATCCGGTCCTGCGGGCGCTTGGGGCCCGCGATCGACGGGACCACGGTGGACAGGTCCAGGCTGAGTACCTCGGAGTACCGCGTTTGGTGGCTCGGATCGTGCCAGAGCCCCTGCTCCTTGGCGTACGCCTCGACCAGGGCCAGCTGCTCGCCCGGGCGGCCGGTAAGCCGGAGGTAGTCCAGGGTGTTCTGGTCGATCGGGAAGATCGCGCAGGTAGAGCCGAACTCAGGCGACATGTTGCCGATCGTGGCCCGGTTGGCCACCGGGACCGCGGCCACGCCCTCGCCGGTGAACTCGACGAACTTGCCGACCACGCCGTGCTTACGCAGCAGTTCGGTGATGGTGAGCACGAGGTCGGTGGCGGTGGCGCCGCTCGGCAGCTCGCCGGTGAGCCGGAACCCGACCACCTTCGGGATGAGCATCGAGATGGGCTGGCCGAGCATCGCGGCCTCAGCCTCGATACCGCCGACCCCCCAGCCGAGCACCCCCAGGCCGTTCTGCATCGTGGTGTGCGAGTCGGTGCCCACGCAGGTGTCCGGGTAGGCCGTGCCGTCCCGGGTCATCACCACTCGGGCCAGGT
>JBKQQQ010000847.1:0-5226 GCA_052144275.1 Streptosporangiaceae bacterium | reverse complement strand
TGCTGGTCCCGTTCTGGGCCGGTGAGGCCCATGCGCCAGTCGCTGCTGGTGTGCTCGTCCTCGTCAAGCTTCATGTAGATGAACCGCATCAGCGAGGTCTTTCCGGCGCCCCAGGGTCCTTGTACGGCCACGACCCGGGGACCCGTCGCGCGCACGCCTTCATGGGTGTCAGATTCGTGCGTGGTGGGATGGGTGGCTCGGTGCCTGGGGGGCGGAGGGGGGTCCGGAACTAGACGCAGGAGGGATACAAGAACGTCCTGGAACTTCTCCCGGCCGAGCAAGTCAGCTCGCGCTGGGCGGTCACCGAAGCCGGGCAGCCCTCCCTCGTGTCTGGTGCTCTGCGGTTTGCCATCGACGACGACCCATTGGCGGACAGTGCCGTCGTCACCACCCGACACGACGTGCAGTGTTCCGCCGTGCTCTAGTCGCAGCAGCGCTCGCACCCAGCCGGGGTGCGCTGGGAGCTTGTGGAGGGGATCACCCGGGACGTCCGGGTTCCAGGTCCGGATCGTGCCATCGGCGCCGCCTGAGACGAACAGGTGGACCTCACCCTCTGAGGTGGGCACCTGCTGGTCCGCCGTCGACAACGCCGCCAGCGCGGCGACCGGGCCGCGGTGCCCCTCGAACTGCTCCGGGTCTCCGCCGTCAGGCGGCCACAGGTAGATATTGCCGTCGCTGCCCCCGGATGCGAGCCTCACGCCTTCGACGGTCGGGATCCAGGCGAGGGCGCGCACTTGGCCTTGATGCCGGTCGGCTTTGGTCCAGAGCTGTCGGCCGGTCGAGGTCTGCCACACCGTCACGCGACCGTGCGAGTCACCGGCAGCGAGCAGTTCCCCCTTGTCAGTCTTGCCGACCGCGAGGGCTCGGACGAGGGTGGGCTCGGCCGATTCGGGGTAGCGGAATGCGACCGGCCTCGCACTGGAGCACCCGCTGATATCCCGCACCGTGAGCCTGGCTCCCGCGCCAGCGGCCACCACGTACTCCCGGCGGGCCTGGTCATGGATGGTTGCCAGGGCACGTACCGGGGCTCCGATGTTCTTCTCTTCGACGAGTTCTCTCTCGGGTATTTTCCAGGTTGTAAGGTGACCGGCCTCGTCGCCGGTGATCAACCGGTCGGGCTTGTCGCGCTCCTGCAGGACAGCCAGGGCCTGGACCGCGGCGTGGCTGGAGCCCGGGCTGGAGTCCGGGAGGGACTTAGGGTCAGGGCCTGGCTCCGGCTGCCACAGCCCGACTGTCCCGTCGTCTGAGGCCGAGGCGAACCAGAACTCTCCGGCGGAAACCGCCACCAGCGCGTTAACCCACCGGTCGTGCCTGCCGTATGGTCGAGTGGTCGATTGGACCTTGGGCAGCTGCCACACCACCACCCGACCGCTGTCGTCGGCTGCCCCAAGCAGGGTCGACCCGTCACCGGCGGGGCTGGTTGCCAGGCACCTGATCTGCCCCTCAGGCTTGTCAGGGAGTTTACGCTCGCTCACGCGCACTTCTGTGGTCGTGCTCCACAGCGACACCGAGTGGTCATCCGCATCCGCGACCGCGAGTTGCGGGTCGGAATCCTCGGACGCTACCGCGGCTATCGCGGTTACGTTGATGTCCCGGGCGAAGCAGCCCAGCGGGTGTTTGGACCCCTCGGGGCCCGGGTCCCAGATCTCGATGCCATGCGTTGAGGCGGTGCCGACTCGAGGTCGGCCCTGGGGGTCGTAGAAGACCGTCATAGCCCGGGTGTCTCCCCGCCCGAACCTACGGAGCAGACGGGGTTCGCGATCCGCGCAATCGCTGATGTCCCAGGTGCTGATGCCGCCATCGTGCGCGACCACCAGGTACCGCTCTAGGCGGAGGGCCTCGATTGCACGCACTGCCCCATTGCCCTTGTCTTCCAGGTGACGCAATTGCTGTCCTGTGTCCGCGCGGTACAGGTACACGTCCGCGGTCCGGTCCCTGTCCTTGCCGCCCACGGCGATGACCGTCAGTTCGTTGTCAACCAGCGCCCTCACTGCGAGCGCGGTAGTGTGGCCGGGAAGTTCGGTGGGGCGGAAGAGCCATTTACCACTACCACTCAGGTCAAAGGCGAGAATCCGCTGACCGACAGCGGCAAGGCCTGGCGAATGGGTCCTCCGCGGGACATAGGCAAGACCGTACGCCACCATGCCGTCGCTCAGCGACCGATCCACGTCACAATCCACCCTGATCAGGCGCAGCCCCCCGCCCTGGTCTGCCACAGCGAGCCAGTCATGACCAACTTCGCGGACGAAGTCCATCGACGTAATAGCCGTGCCCTTTGGGGCAGACCATTGCCGGAGCGTCCGCACGGAAGGGTTCGTCACCGCACGCCTCCCCTCGAAGCTGGAATCGCTCATTCCCGGCGGGATACATCCCCTAATAAGATGGGCGCTCTGCCCGTAGTAGGGCCTAGAGTCCCGTGGAGAAGGGTCTTTCGCACCAATGTGGCGCTCGCCTTGCCCGACGTGAGCCAGGCCGCCGACCTCGCCAGCCTGGTCCGCATCGTCAAGCGCAAGCTGAAGAAGATCCAGTACCGGCCCCACCTGATCGACGGCTGCCTGGCCGGGACCGGCCTGACCATCGAAGCCTGGTGATCATATGAACACTACGAGTTCAAACTGGTTAGTACTCGCCAGTTCGCCACTGATCGTTAAGGAGACTACGTGAGTGCGCCGGTCGCACAGCCTCTGCATAGATATGCGACCTCATCCGCAGCATAGAAACATCCGCAATTGCCGCGGACAGGGTCAAGCAGCAAGGGTCACGGCATGAGACGGCGGCCAGACCACCTGATCACGCTGTAGTTACGAACTCAGCTCGCCGAGGGTTGGGCTGACGCGCAAGCCTGTTATGGAGAGCAACCTCGGTCGTCGCGCGCCCCGCGCAAGTAGCCGTTAGGCGCGCCTTTCGAACGCTGGTTGGGTCCGCTCGCGGGGACGCAGAGCCGGGTGTTCTGAAGTAGGGGTATGCGGCGTATCCCGGTGCTGTATGCCTTAGTAGGTCCCATTGGCCGTCCGCCCGGTCAGGCTCAGCGTGCGGGATGTCGTACCTGCGGGATACTCGTGTCGTGGGCGATCAAGATCACCGCTCCCTGCTGCGGCTCCTCGACGCAATGGACGATCACTTCGATCGGAAGATATCTGACCAGGAGTTCCTGCGCCGGGCGGATCTTACCCGGGATTCCATGGACCCGTCAGCTGGCCACAATCCTGGCCTGGCCGTCTCGGTTCGCGCGCTTCAGGACTTCCTGAGCGCTTCGGAGGGTAATCTGCTGCCCGTCGAACTCTACGACGACCTGCGTTTTGCGCTCGCGGGCCTGGAAGAGCTTCCCTGAGCGCATGCTCCCGCCGGGTCCAAGGCCACGACCCTCGTGCGACTAGTTCACACCTAGGAGATCACCGGTCGGGTGCATCTAGTGATCGATGGCAGAAACAAGAACCTGCTCGTCACCGGGGTCTTGCCAGCTTGGATGCTTCGTGGTTCTGAAGATCGCCCGGCATCGCGGCCGCTCGCGAGCGGACCGGGCTCTACAGAGCGCGCGGCATTCCAGGTGCATGCCCTGCGGCCAGGGATCGTGCGTTCAGTCCGCGCTGGGCCACGAAGGTCTCGAAACTGGCCCGCTGGTCAGCTGTGGCTCGTTGCGCCGCGTGGAGCCGCACCGCATCGGCCAGGCTGGGCCGCACCAGGTTGATGGCCCCGCCCAGCGTCGGGTCGGGCTCCGCCTGGAGGCCGTCGGCCCGGGCCAGGCGCCGGTTGACCTCGTCCTGGGATGGTCCCAGTGCCGACATCACCCACGAGGGGCCGTCCACGCCCAGCTGGTAGGAGCAGTAATTACCACCCCAGGGCTGCGCCGCACCGCGAACGCCGACGGCGAGGCTTGTGCTGTCCCGTTCCGCCTGCACGGCGTCGCTGCCGAGGGCGGCGCTGAACGCCCGGTGACCCTCGGCGATGACGGGATGCCCCTGAAGCGCCGACGACTCGTGGTTCTCGGTCCTGTCGTGTTCGGCATAGAAGGCGTGCAAGTGGGCGTGCTGCACATCCTGCCGGGGATTCCTGGTGATCGCCGCATCGGGGCCGCTGCCGGCGAGGATCCCGTTCGCGGCTTCCGCGTCACGCAGGTAGTCCAGGTTGGGTGCGCTGTCGTTGGCGCAGAACACCACGTGTCCGCCGTCCAGGCTGCGGTACCACGCGGCGACCAGGGTCATCGCCGTCTGGCAAGCCGCCAGTTCGGCAGCTGTGGCCGAGGACCATCCGTCGCGGTGGCGGCGGGGCACCATGAGCGCGTGGGGCCGTGCCACCCGCCGGGGCCCGTTAGCCAGCATGAAGGGGTTGCGGTCCAGTATCAGGTCCACCAGCGCGGTACCGTCAGGCGCGGTAACCGTCCCCAGATAGGCGGGAAGACCGGGCACATCGGCGAACACGTCCACCGGCCGGAACCGGCGTGAGAATTCTCCCGCCGGAACCACGCCCTGGACGTTCCCGGTCCCCTGGTCGACCAGTATCCAGCTCCCGGCCCTGGCGGTCCCGCTAGGCCACCGGTACCCCTTGACCGTGAGGGCGCCATCGGTGTACGTCCACATTTCGCGCATCTCGACCTGGGTGAACGGGGAGCGCCAGCGCTCTGGGTGATCGGCCACGCTTCCATGGTCGGCCCTCCCCGCAGATGGCGGGCGGACAAAGCGAGACAGTGGGCGAGCCCAGCAGCAAAAGGAGAGGATGTCCCAATCGGGGTGAACCTTGCCCGGCGTCGGACGACCGCATCGTGGTCGCCAACTCCGCCGACGTGATGTCCTGCAGAGCTGGCAGATGGCTATCAGTGCGCCTCTGTCTATCCGGGACCATCCAGCGATCTTCGCGCCCGGTGACCTGATGAGCGCGCGCGGCCGGGCCTTCGCCTTACCCACGCGTATCGAAGCCCAGGCCGGGCTGCCAGCGACAGCCCGCCCTGGGAGAGTGCACTCCAATGCCCTCCACTACCCGACACGGGTTTGCCAGAGGCCCTCGGTTCTAACACTTCGTCTAACAATCCGTTAGAATCTGAAGGCAAGGGATCCGTAAAGGCTCAGGTCTTCAGGCCGGTTACATCCCTGGCGATGATCGTTTTCATGATCTCGGACGTGCCGCCGTAAATGGTCTGCACCCGGGAGTCGGCGTAGGCGCGCGCGATCGGGTACTCGGCCATGTAGCCGTAGCCGCCGAACAGCTGCAGGCACCGGTCAAGCACGCGGC
>JBKQQQ010000846.1:0-8421 GCA_052144275.1 Streptosporangiaceae bacterium | reverse complement strand
GCTACGCAGCGCGCTGACCAGGATGATCGCACTGTCCGACGACCGGGGATTTGGGTACTGGGCAGGCATCCACGGATTGCCGCTGCCGATCTCCTGTACGCACGGCAGCCCGCTGTTCCTGCCCTGGCACCGGGCCTACCTGTACTACTTCGAGCAGCACCTGCTGGACCAGATGCCGTCCGGCCAGTCGGTCAGCTTGCCCTGGTGGGACTGGTCCGGCCAGGCCGGCATCCCGGCCGCGTACGCCGAGGCCAAGCTGCCCGACGGCGCGGCCAACCCGCTGGCCGGCGCGCCCATCTCAGGCATCCCCGCGGCCCAGTTCAACGACGAGAACGTGCCGCAGGTCGAGCACACCTTCCGCCAGCCCGGGCCGGCCGGCCCGAACCAGGGACCGGCCGGGCTGCCCAGCGCCGGGCAAGTCGCCGCGGTACTGGCACTGAAGGACTTCGACGACTTCACCGTGCAGCTAGAGGACCTGCACGACCAGGTGCACGTCTGGGTCGGCGGGACGATGAGCGAGATCCCGCTGGCCGCCTTCGACCCGGTCTTCTGGGCTCACCACACGATGATCGACCGGCTGTGGGCGCTGTGGCAGCTGGCCCACCCGGGCGCGGGGGTCGGGTCGGTGCCGCTGAACCATCCGCTTGGTCCCTTCCCGACGCTGACCGTCGCCCATACGCTGAGTACGACGGCGCTCGGTTACGACTACGCGGCCGCCACCAGCTCGGCCACCCCGGCGTGAGGACCAGGACGTGAGGACCAGGAGCGGACATGGCAGAATTCGTGGCGAACCCGCTGACCGTGACGCTGACCGCGCCCGGCGAGCCTTATTACCGGGCCGACCTGGAATTCCACGGCGTCGATCACTCCAAGGCCAGCTTCGAGGGCCGGCTGTTCATCAACAACCCGGACGCCGGGCCGGGCACCCCGACCGACGACGACAGCTACGCCGGGTCGTTCTGGATCTTCGGGCACGGCGGCTGCGCGGGCGACGAGGGGCACTGCGAGCCGGTGGCAGAACGCCGGGCCTTCGACTTCCGTCCCGAGCACCAGCTGACCGCGGTTTCCAAGCGGGTCATGATCACCGGCAAGCTGCAGGCGCTGGTCCAGCCGGGCCAGGACTTCACCGTCCGGATCGTGCCCTACGTCCGGCCCGAGCTGGCCGGGCCGCTGCCTGCCAACCTGGTCACCGACATCCTGCAGCTGGACCGGGTGGACCTGCTCACCTACCAGTAAAGCCACCGCGACGCGGAGCAGGGCCTGGCCGGCCGACGGGTGCCAGCCGGCCCGCCGAGACTGGCACGACCGTCTGGTTCACCCTGGCTTGCCACGCATGATGACGACGGGGCACGACGCGTGATGCACGCAGTACTGACTGACCGATCCGAGCAGCGCCTCGGCGAGCCCGCCGTGCCCCCGGTTGCCCACCACGAGCAGCTCCGCCCCTTGAGCGGCATCCACCAGCACCTGGGCGGCCCGTCCCTCCACCACGCGCGGGCGGACCTGCACCTCGGTGTCGATCATGCACATCTCGGTGATCGCCTCGGTGAGGACCATCCGGGCGTCGTCCTGGTAGTCGGGCATGTCGGCCGCCGGGACCAGCCCGCTGCCGGCCGGGACCTGCCATGCCGTCACCGCGTCCACCACCGCCCCGGTCAGCTTGGCCTGGTGGATCGCCCACAGCAGCGCGGCCTTGGACGCCTCGAAGCCGTCCACCCCGACCACGATGCGCGGAGCCTCATCGTTCGGTCTGCTGTTCATCTGATCCTCCCTATGGCTTCGATCGCGTCCCTGGCCGCGTGCGGGTCGAGGTACTGGCCGCCCAGGGCGTCCGAGTGCATGTCCGGCCCTAGCTCGTAGACCAGCGGGAAGCCGGTAGGGATGTCCAGCCCGGCGATCTTGTTATCCGGTATGGAGTCGAGGTACTTGACCAGTGCCCGCAGCGTGTTGCCGTGCGAGACGACGAGCACGCATCCCCCGGCCCGCAAGTCGGGCACGATCGCGTCGTACCAGTACGGCAGCAGCCGCGCGGAAACCTCCCTGAGAGACTCTCCGCGCGGGCGGGCCTCGGGCGGGAGAGTTTCGTAGCGGGGGTCCTGGGCGTGCTCAGCCGCCGTGCTGAGCGGCGGCGGCGTGGCGTCGTAAGACCGGCGCCAGCCCGTGAACTGCTGCTCGCCGTATTCGGCGCGCACCTCGGCCTTGTACCGGCCTTGCAGCGCCCCGTAGTGCCGCCCGTTGAGCCGCCAGGACCGGCGCACCGGAATCCAGTCGCGGTCCGCGGCCGCCAGGGCGAGGTCAGCTGTCCGGATCGTCCGCCGCTGCAGGGAGGTGTGCACGAATGCGGGGAAGACCCCGTGCTCGGCCAGCAGCGTCCCGGCGCGGGTGGCTTCCTCCTCTCCCGTGGCGGTCAGGTATGCGTTCTCCCAGCCGGTGAAAATCCCGGCGGCGTTCCATTCGCTCTGCCCGTGGCGCAGCAAGACCAGGCGGAAGCCGCTCCTGACGCTGCCTCTCCCGGGCTCGCTCATCGATCCTCCAGCGCGGCCAGGCCGGGCAGGGTCTTGCCCTCGATGAACTCCAGGCTGGCGCCGCCACCAGTGGAGACGTAGCCGAACGCGTCGTCGGCGAAGCCGAGAGCGCGGATGGCCGCGCCGGTGTCACCGCCGCCGACGACCGTGAACGCGTCGCTGCCCATGATGGCCTGGGCGACGGCCTCGGTGCCTCCGGCGTACGGTGCCAGTTCGAACACGCCCATCGGGCCGTTCCAGAAGATTGTCCGGGCTTCGGCGATGCTGGCCGCGAACCGTGCGGCCGATTCCGGGCCGATGTCCAGGCCCATCTGGTCGGCCGGGATCGCGTCGGCGGCCACCACATGGCCCGGGGCGGTGCGTTGGGCTGCCGCGATGACATCGGACGGCAGCTCGATCTGGCCCGGTGCCGCCTGATCCAGGTAGCCTCCGGCGGCATCGACCTGGCCGGCCTCGAGCAGGGAGGTGCCGACCTTGCCGCCGCGCGCGGCGAGGAAGGGGAAGGCCATCGCCCCGCCGATGAGGATCCGGTCGGCCGCGGTGATCAGGCTGCCGATCGCGTCGAACTTGTCCGCGACCTTGGCGCCGCCGAGCACCACCACGTACGGCCGCCGGATGTCCGCGGTCAGCCGGCTGAGCGCGGCGACTTCGGCCTGGACCAGGTAGCCGGCGGCGTGCGGCAGCCGCAGGGCGACGTCATAGACGCTGGCATGCTTCCTGTGCACCGCGCCGAAGCCGTCCGCCACATACAGGTCGGCCAGCTCGGCGAGCTGGTCGGCGAACAAGCCGCGCTGCACGTCGTCCTTGCTGGTCTCCGCCGCGTTGAACCGCAGGTTCTCCAGCATGACCAGGCCGTCCGTAGCGACCGCGGCGCGCGCGGCCGCCGGGTCCGCGGCGAGTTCCACCCGTGCGCCGAGCAGCTCGCCGAGCCGCGCCGCGACCGGCGCCAGCGAGTACCGGGGATCCGGCTTGCCGCCGGGACGGCCGAGATGAGCGCAGACGATCACCCTGGCACCGCGGGTCGTCAGCGCGGTCAGGGTCGGCAGGCTGGCCCTGATGCGGCCGTCGTCCGCGACGCGGCCGCCGTCGAGCGGCACGTTGAGATCGGCGCGCACCAGGACACGCAGCCCGGCGACCTCGAAGTCATCGATGGTCTTCATGAAGATCTCCTCCTGAGGGGACGACAGCGACGGGGCCGTGGGCGTGGTCGAGGACCGCGTGCTGGATGGAGCCGATGCCAGGGCCCGCGTCGGCGGGGTGACCGTGCCTGCCGAGCACCACGAGGTCGGCCCGGGCCGAGTAGCTGGCGAGGACCCGGGCGGGATGCCCGTGGATGATGTCATGACGGACCTGCACGCCGGGGTACTTGTCGCGCCACTCGCCCAGCGCGGCCGCCAGGCTGCTGGCGATCTCGGCCGCGATCCGGTCCGGATCGGCCGGCCGCAACTCCGCGGTCCAAAGATGCAGCGCGGACGGGAACCAGAACCAGGTGTGGACGGCGACGAGGTCCGCGCCGCGCAGCGCCGCTTCCTCGAACGCGAACGCCAGCGTCTGGGTGGTGTCCTGCGGATCGCGGATGCCCACCGCGATCTCGCGGTGTACGGCCATGCTCTCCTCCCGGACCACGACGACCGGGCACGGGGCCCGGCTGGCGACGTACCTGCTCACCGAGCCGAGCGCCAGCACCGCGAAGCCGCCTGCCCCTCGCGCCCCCACGACGAGCATGGACGCCTCCGCGCTGCATTCCGCCACCGCGAGCGCCGGCGGCCCGGACAGCAGGCCGGTGGTGACGGGCAGGCCCTGGGCCACTTCCTCGGAGCGGGTGATGCTCGCGTCGAGCGCACGTGCGGCTATCCCGCGCAGGGCGTTGGCGATTGCCTGCGGCGAGGCGTTATAGGCGTGTATCCGCGGCACCAGCGCGGGTGCCGACACGATCCGGAGCGGCGAGGAATGCCGTTTGGCCTCGAGCGCCGCCCACTCGACGGCCCGCAGCGACTCTTCGGACCCGTCGACCCCCACCACCACAGGTTTGGTTGCCATGACCGGGCCTCCTCCCATCGCGGTCCTTCCGGCTCAGCGTGGCTGGCGAGGAGGCCGTTCGGCATGAGGCATCGGACACCAGATCGCGGGACCTAGGACCCTGCCGGCCGGTCACCGCGAGATCGGTGACTGGCTGGACGCCGTGATCAACCTGACCCTGGTCGCCTGCAGGCGCTTCGCGACCACGTGCGCGAGCCGCTGGGTGACCTCGTAGCCGAGCGCGGGATCGGAGGCGCAGCGGGCCCGTACCATTCGCCCGTCGAATTCGAAGGCCTCGACGGGGCTCGCGGCCACGGCCCCGAAGGCCCATCGGTAGGGCGGGAACAGCCACGACCAGCCGAGCAGCTCGCCTATGCCGATGGTGTCGATCGTCATCCGGCCCTGCCCTGGCACGTGCAGATCCAGGGTCACGTGACCGGACTGGAGCAGCCAGAAGCGGGTGGCGCTGCCGCCGTCTTCGAAGAGCCGCTCTTTGGCCGGGAAGGTGACGTCCGAGGCGGTCTCCGCGAGCACCGCCAGGTGGTCACGGGACATGCCGTGCAGGAACGGATGAGCAGCCAGGGCCTCCGCTGTGACTTCGATCATGGATATCACCCCGCCCAGCTAGAGGACATGAGAAAGCCTCAGCCTGGGACGGCCGTCGTTGTGCGGCCAGTGCCGGAAGTCCTGGCCGCGCGGGACCATGGCCCAGGCGGGAGCGGCGGCATCACTGTGATGGACGAACGTCCCGGCCGGACGTGGCGGAGGCCACTCCCCGATGGGCTTCGCCCTGATGAGGGTGGGTGGTAGGAGGGGCGGGAGCCCCCATGAAAGCTGACAGAGCCGAGGAGGTGAAGCGGCGCCCGAGGCCTGACCGGGCCGGCGGCGTCGCGATCCGATGACCGTTAATCACATATCCCGGCCAGGCCTGTGGGGATGGCCGTCGCCGCCGGACCCCGGTGACCTGAGCAAGCGGATCGCGCAGCGGCGTGCGGAGTTGGGGCTGAGTACGGCGCAGGTGGCGGCGCGCTCCGGGATGAGCCTGCGGTACCTGGAGTACCTGGAGCGATACCCGGCCCGCCCGACCCCGGCCGCGCTCAGGCAGCTTGCCGCGGCCCTGCAGACGACGCCGGCCGCCCTGCTCGGGGCCGGCGCGGACGTCCCGCCCGGCCACCGCCGCCCGGCCGACCTGCGGGTCATCAGCAAGCTCATGCCGAACGAGTGCCGCCGGCTGATCGCGCCCGGCGGTGTCGGGCGGATCGCGTTCGGGACGCTCTCGGGCCCGGTCGTGGTGCCGGTCAATTTCGCCGTGCTGGCGGACACCATCGTGATCAGGACGGCCGAGGGCTCGGTCATCGACGGTCACGCCGACGAGAAGGTCGCGCTCGAGGTCGATCACATCGACGAGGCGCTCTGCCAGGGCTGGAGCGTCCTGGTGCGCGGGCCGGCGCACCGCGTCTCGCACCCGGCCGAACTGCACCGCCTGCAGGAGGACGCCTCGGTCTGGCCGTGGCCCGACGGTGAGCGCGAGATCTACGTGCGCATCATCCCCAGCCAGATCACCGGCCGCCGCATCGAGATCCGCTGACCGCGCGCACCCGAAGCAGGGATGGAAACAGGGCCACGGCGGGGCCCTGTTTCCATGAGCGTTACAGGCGCTCGCCGACCAGGACGGTCAGGTCAGCCAGCCGGCAGGTGTAGCCCCACTCGTTGTCGTACCAGCCGAACACCTTGACCAGCGTTCCGGAGGCCTGGGTCAGCAGCGAGTCGAACACGCACGACGCGGAGTCCCCGATGACGTCGCGAGAGACGATGGGATCGGTGCTGTACCGCAGGATGCCCCGCATCGGGCCGGCCTCAGCGGCGGCGGCGAAGGCCTCGTTGACCTCGTCGGCGGTGACGTCCCGGCCCAGGACGACCGCGAGGTCGGTGAGCGAGCCATCCTCAACCGGGACCCGGAGCGCCACACCGTCCAGCTTCCCGGCCACGGCGGGGATGACCAGCCCGGTGGCGCGGGCCGCACCGGTCGTGGTCGGCACGATGCTCGCCGCCGCCGACCGGGCACGACGCAGGTCCTTGTGCGGGCCATCCAGCAGCATCTGGTCCCCGGTATAGGCGTGCACCGTGGTCATGAAGCCCTGCACCACGCCGAACGTGTCATTCAGCACCTTGACCATGGGAGCCACGCAGTTGGTCGTGCAGGACGCGTTCGAGATCACGTCATGCCGCGCCGGGTCGTAGTCACCGTCATTGACCCCGATGACGACCGTGAGGTCGACGCCCTTGCCCGGCGCCGAGATGAGCACCTTCCGCGCGCCGCTCTTGAGGTGCAGCGCCGCGCCGTCGCGGGTGCGGAACTTCCCGGTCGACTCGATGACGACGTCCGCGCCGAGCTTCCCCCAGTCGATCGCGGCCGGGTCGCGCTCGGACAGGACCGCGATCGGGGTGCCGCCGACGACGATCGAGTCCGGCGTGTGTTCCACGGTGCGGCTCAGGCGGCCGTAGGTGGAGTCGAACGCGAGCAGGTGTGCCAGCGTCCCGGCGTCGGTGATGTCGTTGACCGCCACCACCTCCAGGTCGGTGCGCTCCAGCGCCAGTCGCGTGAACGTGCGCCCGATGCGGCCGAAGCCGTTGATGCCCACCCTGGTAGCCATATGTTTCCTCCTCGTTGACGCTTTCCCTCCGCAGCTTCCGCAGCCGCCCGCCCGGGGGGCTAGCGCCAATGGGCACATAACCGCGGGACCATCGGCCCTTTGGCCGGGAATGCGGGGGCCGAAGGTCCCGGCGCGCCAGGAGGTCGGCCCCTGGTTGTGCGCACGGCCGTACCGGACCGTGGACGGCACAGACCGCGCGGACACGATGAGGCGAGTTCGATGAAGCTGCAACGCAGGGCCAGGACCCACTGGCTGGGCAGGGTGCTGCGCGGGCGGCGGCTTGACCGCAACCCGCTGCGGCGCAGGTCGGACCGGGTCGAGACCGCCATGCTCGGCGTGCTGTTCGCCGTATTCCTGGCCGGGGTCCCGTTCGCCGCGCATGCCGCCGGGAACTGGGCCCACGCCACGTCCGCGCGGGAAGCGCAGGCGCAGCGCGCCAGCCTGCACCAGGTCCCGGCCACCCTGCTCAAGGCGGCGCCGGCCTGGAACGCGAACGGCGCGGGAGTCCCCGAGGTCGATGCCCGATGGCGGGCTCCGGACGGGCAGGTCCGGACCGGTGAGGTGTTCGTCCCGGTCGGGGCGGCCGCGGGCAGCACGGTGCTGGTGTGGACCGACCGGACTGGCCAGCTGACCGGTCCTCCCCTCGGGCCCGCCCAGGTGGCGAGCCGGGCCCAGCTGGCCGCGGCTGCCGCCGCCGGTTCCCTCGCCATCGCCCTCATCGCGGCAGGCTGGCTGGCCCGCAGGTCCCTGGATCGCCGCAGGCTGGCCGCGTGGGACGCCGACTGGCTGGCGACTGGCCCGCGGTGGAGCCCGCGGCGTTAGGGCCTGCCTTCGCAGTGACGGAGGTCCTGGTGGGGTGGTGACATCTGGCCGTGACGGGTGCGGGGCGGGGGGCGGGAGACTCGGGGTGAGAACCAGACAGTCATCGGCAGCGGGCCGGACCGGCCCGGGTGTTGGAGGAGGCATTACGATGCGCCGCAATTCTCGTCTTTCGGTGCTCGCGGGGTTGCTACGGACGCCGGGCCGGAGGTGAACTGGTAGAGAAGTCAGCAACTGTAAGGAAGTGAGCATGATGGGGCGCACCGAAATGCACCTTGATGCCTCGCTCCGCCACCTTGGCGCCGCATACTACGAATCCCTGCACGGCCGGGCCACTCGCTCCGATGTGCACCGGGCCCTGGACACGGTGGAAGAGCAACTGCACGAGCAGGCGCCGCATCCCG